>AP026065.1:300000-414725 GCA_024349705.1 Buchnera aphidicola (Ceratovacuna japonica)
TTTCTTTGTTTTCTTTACAAGAAAGAGGAAAACTGTTTATTTCTCATGGAGAAGAAGTATATGAAGGTCAAATAATAGGAATTAATAATAGAGAAAACGATTTAACAGTTAATTGTTTGTCTGGAAAAAAATTAACTAATATGAGAGCATCAGGAAGTGATGAAGCGATAAATTTAATTAATCCAATTATTATGACTTTAGAAAAAGCTTTTAATTTTATAAATGATGATGAATTAATAGAAATAACACCAAAAAAAATAAGACTAAGAAAAAAATATTTAAAAGAAAACGAAAGAAAAAAATATAAAAAAATGAAATAAATAAAATAAAATACTATTCATTAACTAAATTATGTATTAATCTAGAATATTTATATTTGTTATGAATAGTCTTTAATCTTTCAGACTCTACTATTATTTTAATATTTTTTAAAGTTTTACTAAAATTATCATTAATTATTAAATAATCATAATATTTATAATTTTTTATTTCTGTAGAAAAATTTTTCATTCTATCAATTATATTATCAATACTATCCTGATTTCTATTCTTTAATCTTTTTATTATTTCTAATTTAGAAGGAGGAAGAATAAAAATACTTCTAGAAAATTTAATTTTTTTTTTTACTTGACAGGCTCCTTTATAATCAATATCTAAAAAAACATCTTTACCATTAATAATATTTTTATATATTTTATTAAAACTTGTTCCATAATAATTGTTAAAAACTTTAGCATATTCTAAAAATATTTTATTTTCTATCATATTTTTAAAAACATTTTTAGAAATAAAATTATAATGTATTTTATCTATTTCTATTTTTCTTTTTAATCTAGTAGTATAAGATATAGATAAAAATATATTTTTTAGTATATTTTTATTAACAAAATTGCTTAACAAACTAGATTTTCCTGTACCACTTGGTGCGGAAAAAATAAAACATGTTCCATAATTTTTATTATTTTTCATATAATTTTATATTTATATACAAAAAAAATACTTTCATTTATATTTTCTATTTTGAATAAAACATTATTTTCTACAACACTGTTTAAAACACACTGAATTAAAACATAATTTTTTATTTTTATAGAAAACAATACTGTTCCAAAAAAAACATATTCATTATTATCAATAATTTTTAAAACTCTTGATCCTATTATAGGAGTTTTTTCTGAAATTCCATACAACAGAAATATTTTTTTTTTATTAGAATTTCTATATTTTATTTTAGATATAATCTCCTGACCTTTGTAACATCCTTTATCAAAATGTATAGCATCAAACTTTCTTAAATTTAAAGAAATAGGGTTAAACTTTTTACAATTTTCTTTCTCTAATATTGGAAAATTTGATATCATTAACAAAAAGTCCCATTCAATATTTTTTTTTAATTTACATTTATTAAAAAAAAACTTTTTTAAAAAATATATTTTCTCACTTGGAAAAACAATTATAAATTTATCTAAATAATTTAGTTTTAAAAAAATAAAACTATCTTTTTTTACTACATTAAATTTGTTAAAAGAAATATTAAAAAATTTTTCTAAAACAACTTTAGAATTTTTACCAAACAATCCAAGAATTTTTATATTTTTTTCATTAAATATATTAACCTTAGAAAATATAGAATATTTTTTAATTTCATCAAATTGATATTTAAAGACGCTTTTTCTACATAAATAAGCATAATTATTATCTAAATAATTAAAAATTAGAAATATATTTATTAATCTTCCATTGACATCACAATATGATCCATAACTATATTTATTTCTTTTTAACAAATTTAAATTATTTGTAAATTGATTTTGCAAATATTCTTTTTTATCTTTTCCTGAAACTATAGTAGCAGAAATATTTTTTAAATAAACTAATATAGGTTTATCACTGTAAAAAAGTTTTTTAAAATGATTTAAAACAAATAACTTTTTCAAAAAAATCCTTTAAAAAAAAATTATATAAAATATAACAATTTATATAAAAATATTCTAATATATAAATAGATTAAGATTTATTATATCATATATATAAAACATATAATAGGTAAAATTATGAAAATTATAAAAATAGAAAAAAAAATAAAAAAAATAAAAAAAAAAATAAAAATTTAAAAAAAATAATAAAATATAATAAAGAAAAAAAAAAGTTAAATAACATAAAACATAATTTACAAAAAGAAAATATGTGGAATAATACTAATTTAATGTTAAAGTTAAAAAAAAACAAAAAAAAAATAGAAAATAAGATTAATCCAATAAAAAAAAATTATAATAAAATAAAATATTTAACAGAACTAATAAAATTATCAAAAAAATTAAAAAGTTATGAAATATTAAAAGATATAAATATAGAAATAGTAAAAATAGAAAAAAGAATAAAAAAAATAGAATTTTATAAAATGTTTTGTAAAAAAAATGATTCCTCAAATTGTTATATAGACTTACAATCTGGATCAGGTGGAGTGGAATCTCAAGATTGGGTAAGTATGTTGTTAAAAATGTATTTAAAATGGGCACAAAAAAAAAAATTTAAAACAAAAATAATATCAGAATCCAGAGGAGAAATAGCAGGTATAAAATCTTCTACAATTTATGTATCAGGAAAATTTGCTTTCGGATGGTTTAGAACAGAAACTGGAATACATAGATTAGTAAGAAAAAGCCCTTTCAATTCTACAGGGAAAAGACATACATCTTTTGCTTCTATATATGTATATCCTGAAATAAAGAAAAAAAAAGTATTAAAAATATCATGCTCAGATATAAAAGTAGACGTATATAGATCTTCAGGAGCTGGTGGGCAACATGTAAATAAAACAGAATCTGCAGTGAGAATAAAACATATTCCAACAAATTTAGTAACACAATGCCAAAACTATAGATCTCAACATAAAAATAAAGAACAAGCAATGAAACAAATGGAATCTAAACTCTATGATTTAGAAACAAAAAAGATAAATAAAAAAAAAAAAAAAATAGAAAATAAAAAATCTAAAATTACATGGAGTAAACAAATTAGATCATATATTTTAGATACATCAAAAATAAAAGATATTAGAACTGGAATAGAATCTAGTAATATACAATCAGTATTAAATGGAAACTTAGACAAATTTGTTGAAGAAACATTAAAACTAGGTATTTAAAAATGATAAAAGAAAAAAAAAATATGAAAATATCAGAAGAAAGAAAAATAAAAAAGAATAGTATTGAATATATAAAAAAACATAATTTTATTTATCCAAATAACTTTTTTCCAAACACTACATGCAAAAAAATAATAAAAAAATATAATAGTAAAAACAAAGAAATAAAAATATCTGGAAGAATAACAAAAATTAGAATTATGGGAAAAGCATCTTTTTGTGAAATCAAAGATATGAGTGGAAAAATACAATTATATGTTTCTCAAAAATATATAAATAAAGAATTTTATATAAATCATTTTAAAAAATGGAGTTTAGGAGACATAATAGGAGTATATGGAAATGTTTTTAAAACAAAAACACAAGAAATTACTATAAGATGTAAAAAATTAAAACTTTTAACTAAAATATTTAAACTAATTCCAAATAGTTTTTATGGTTTGTTAGATAAAGAAAAATGTTATAGAAAAAGATATTTAGATCTAATCACAAACTCAAATTCTATGAAAAAGTTTTTAATAAGATCAAAAATAATATTTTTAATTAGAAAATTTTTTCATAAAAAAAAATTTATTGAAGTAGAAACACCAATAATTCAAAATATACCAGGAGGTGCATTAGCTAAACCTTTTAAAACATATCATAATAAATTAAACAAAAAAATGTATTTAAGAATATCTCCTGAACTTTATTTAAAAAAATTAATAATAGGTGGGTTTGAAAAAATATTTGAAATAAGTAAAAATTTCAGAAATGAAGGAATATCAAATAAACATAATCCTGAGTTTACTATGATAGAAGCATATTCTGCATATTCTGATTATAAATATATGATGAAAATAATAGAAAAATTATTTAAATATATATTAAAAAATATAAAAAAAAAATATTCTATTATATATAATAAAACAAAAATAAAATTTAAAAAAAAATTTTGTAAAATGACAATCACAGAGGCAATTCTAAAATTTAATAATGATATTAAAATTAAAGATATAAATAACATAAAAAGAATAAAGAGATTAGCAATAAATAAAAAAATAAAAATAAAAAAACATTATAATATAGAAAAAATAAAAATTAAAATATTTGAACAAACAGTAGAAAAAAATATTGTACATCCAACCTTTATAACAGATTATCCTGTAGAGTTGTCCCCATTATCTAGAAAAAAAAATAATTCTGTAAATTTAACTGAAAGATTTGAATTATTTATATCTGGAATTGAAATAAGTAATGGATTTTCAGAACTAAATGACCCAATAGATCAAAAAAAAAGATTTAAAGAACAGATAAAGGAAAGTAACAAAAATTTTTATGATAAAGAATATATAACAGCATTAGAATATGGATTGCCTCCTACTTCAGGTATGGGACTTGGAATAGATAGATTAATAATGTTATTAACTGATTCTAAAAATATTAGAGATGTAATTTTATTTCCTACTTTAAAAAATTAATATACTATTATAAAAAACAATAAAACATAATTAAAAAAAAAATGAAAAAAGAAAAAAATATATTAATCGCAATAAGAAAAATTATAAAAAAAAATAATACACCATTTTGGATATATAAAGAAAAAACTATTTTAAAACAAATAAAAAAATTAAAAAAATTTGATGTAATAAGATATGCACAAAAATCTTGTTCTAATATAAACATATTAAAAATAATGAAAAAAAACAAACTAAAAGTAGATTCTGTATCATTAGGAGAAATAGAAAGAGCTATAGAAGCTGGTTTTAAATCTAAAAATGATGAAATAGTTTTTACTTCAGATATTTTTGAAAAAGAATCTTTATTAAAAGTAAAAGAACTAAACATAACAGTTAACATAGGATCTATAGACATGATAAAACAATTAGGAAAAATTTCTCCAGGTCATAAAATATGGCTTAGAATAAATCCAAAGTTTGGATATGGACATAGTAAAAAAACTAATACAGGAGGAAAAAACAGCAAACATGGAATATGGAAAATAAAAAAAGCTATAAAAAAAGTAAAAAAATATAAATTAAAATTGTCAGGGTTTCATATACATGTAGGCTCAGGAGTAAATTCAAAAAATTTAAAAAAAGTGCGTAGATATATGGAAAAAAAAATAATAAAAATAAATAAAAAAATAGATACAATATCTTCAGGAGGAGGAATATCAATAGTATACAAAAAATCTGAAAAAAAAATAAATGTAAAAAGACATATCAACAAATGGATAAAAACTAAAAAAAAAATAGAAAGAAACATAAATAAAAAAATAACATTAGAAACTGAACCTGGAAGATTTTTAGTAGCTAAATCTGGTTTTTTAATATCAGAAGTTAGAGCTATAAAAAAAACTAGTAAATATAAATTTGTATTAGTAAACGTTGGATTTAATGATTTAATAAGACCTACAATGTATGGAAGCTATCATAAGATATCTATAATAAAAAAAAATAAAAAAAAAATAGATCTTAAAAAAACTGAGAAAGTTGTAATATCAGGACCATTATGTGAATCAGGAGACGTGTTTACTATAAAAAAAAATGGGGATATAACAACTAGAAATCTTCCAAAAATTTCTGTTGGAGATTATTTGTTATTTCATGATGTAGGAGCATATGGATCTTCTATGTCATCTAACTATAATAGCAGACCATTAATACAAGAATTTTTATTAACAAAAAATAACAAAATAAAAATAATAAGAAAAAAACAAAAAATAAAAGATCTAATAAAACTAGAAAAAATTATATAAAAAATATTTATATAAAAAATATCTATAAATTATATAAAAATTATTAATAAAAACAAAAATAAATTTTAATAACAAAATATCATAAAAAAAAAATGAAAAAAATATATATAAAAACATGGGGTTGTCAAATGAACGAATATGATTCGTTTATTATACAAAAAACTCTAGAAAAAAAAATAAAATGCAAAACAACGAAAGAACATAAAAAAGCAGACATACTTATATTAAATACTTGTTCTATAAGAGAAAAAGCTCAAGAGAAATTGTTTCATCAACTAGGAAGATGGAAAATATTAAAGAAAAAAAATCCTAAAATAATAATAGCAGTAGGTGGATGTGTAGCTAATCAAGAAGAAAAAAAAATATATAATAGAGCTCCGTATGTGGATATTATTTTTGGCACACAAACAATACATAAATTACCAAAAATGATATATAAAAATGAAAAATATAAAAACATATTAATAAATACAAAATTAGAAGGAATAAAAAAATTTAATTCAAAATATTTTTATAAAAATAAAAATATAAGTTCTTATGTAACTATAATGGAAGGATGTAATAAAAAGTGTACATTTTGTATAGTTCCTAATACAAGGGGAAAAGAAATAAGTAGGCCTTATAAAGATATATTATTAGAAATAAAAAACATGACTAATAATATAAAAGAAGTAACATTACTAGGACAAAATGTAAATTCTTATTTTTATAAAAATAAAAAAAATAAAAATATATGCACGTTTTCAAAATTATTACATAAAGTTGCTAATATAAAAAAAATAAAAAGAATAAGATTCATAACAAGTCATCCAAAAGATTTTAACAACGAAATTATAAATGCATATAAAAAAATACCTAAATTAGTAAATTTTTTACATTTACCAATACAAAGTGGCTCAGACAAAATTTTAAAATTAATGAAAAGAGGATATAATATAAAAAGATATAAAAATATTATAAAAAAAATATTAAAGATAAGACCAAATATGAAAATAAGCTCAGATTTTATAATAGGATTTCCTGGAGAAACAAAAAAAGACTTTATAAAAACTATGAAAATAATATCTGAAATAAATTTTGATACTAGTTTTAGTTTTATATATTCTAAAAGACCTAACACTATTGCTAGTAAATTACTAGATACAACTACATTACACGAAAAAAAAAAAAGATTATATAAAATACAAAGAGCTCTTTTACAAAAAAAAATTCAATGGAATAGAAGAATGATAGGTACAATACAAGAAATATTAGTATATAAAAAATACAAAAAAAATTCACAAAAATTAATAGGAACTACAGAAAATAATAGAATAGTTATTTTTAATGGATCTTATAACAATATAGGAAAAATAGTAAAAGTAAAAATTACAAAAATTTATAAAAAATATTTTAAAGGAAAAATTATAATTTAAAAATATATTATAAAACATTACAATTAAAAAAACATAAAAAATATATTACAATATGTCAAAAATAAAAATAAACATTAAAAAAAAATACAATGCTAAACATTTTTATCCAAAAAAAAAATTAATATTAAAATGGCTAAAAATTATATTTAAAAAAAAAGTAGAAATAAATATAGTTATGGTTAAAAAGAGTGAAATGAAAAAAATAAATTTAAAGTATAAAAAAAAAAATATACCTACAAATGTATTATCGTTTTCATTTAAAAAAAAAAACTTTTTAAAAAATAATTTTATAGGAGATATAATAATTTGTAATTCAATAATATATGAGGAGTCTGTTCAACAAAAAAAAACATTAATATCGCATTGGGCCCATATAATAATTCATGGCTCATTACATTTATTAGGGTTAAGGCATAACAAAAATAAAGAAATGGAAAACTTAGAAAAAAAAATAATGAAAAAACTTGGATACAAAAATCCATACTAAAAAATAAAAATATATTAAACAATTATTAATAACATTTTATATTATATTAATATATAATATATAAAAATGTTTTCTTATCAAAAAAAATAAAAAAATGAATTATATAGAAAAAAATAATGAAAAAAAAGATAAGAAAGGATTTCTAAATATTTTTAAAAAACAACTATTTTATAACGAGCCAAAAAATAGAAATGAATTAATATTATTAATAAAGAATTTTGAAAAAAAATCGTTAATAAGTAAAAATACTAGAAACATATTAGAAAAAGTTATTCAAACTACAAAAAAAAGAGTAAAAGAAGTAATGGTTCCAAAACTTCAGATGGTAACTATAAAATCTAAAAACAATTTATATGAATGTTTAGAAACAATATTTAAATCTTATCACTCAAAATTTCCAGTAATAAATAAAAATAACAAAATAAAAGGATTTATAACAATAAAAGATCTAATACCATTTATAAAAAATAAAAAAAAAAACTTTTCTATAAAAAAAATATTAAAACCACTTATAATAATACCTGAAAGTAAATATGTAGACATAGCATTATATGAACTAAAATCTAAAAAGCTTCATATGGCTATAGTTATAGATGAATTTGGAACAGTCTCTGGTCTAATTACAATAAAAGATATTTTAAAACTAATAATAGGAAAGATAGAATATGAATTTAATAATATTAATAAATTTAATATAAAAAAAATGAAAAATAAAAGTTTTATAGTAAAGGGTCTTACAAAAATATCAGATTTTAATTCATATTTTAAAGCTAGATTTAAAGATTCAGAAGTAGATACAATAGGAGGTTTAATATTAAAATACTTTGGAAAATTACCAGAAATAGGAAAAAAAATTAAAACAAAAAATTTTTTATTCAAAATAAAAAAAACAAATAGTATAAGAATAATAGAAATGAACGTAAAAATTATAAAAAAAACTTATAGAAAAAACAAAAATTAAATGAAATATTTTAAGAGATAAAATATATGATAAAAGAATACAATCATAAAAAAATAGAAAAAAGTGTACAAAAGTATTGGAAAAAAAATAAATATTTTAAAGTGGATGAAGATAAAAAAAGAAAAAAATATTATTGTTTACCTATGTTTCCATATCCGTCAGGAAATTTGCATATGGGACACATTAGAAACTATACTATAAGTGATATAATAGCTATATATAATAGAATGTTAGATAAAAATGTATTACATCCAATAGGATGGGATTCTTTTGGTTTGCCTGCTGAAGAAGCTGCTATAAAAAATAAAATAGAACCATATGTTTGGACTATAAAAAATATAAAAAATATGAAAAAACAGCTTAAATCTATGGGTTTTAGCTATGATTGGTCAAGAGAAATATCTACATGTGATCCTAATTTTTATAAATGGGAACAATATATATTTACAAAATTATATAAAAAAAAAATTGTATACAAAAAAAAATCTTTAGTAAATTGGTGTGAAAACGATAAAACAGTTTTAGCAAATGAACAAGTAATAAATAAAAAATGTTGGAGATGTAATAACAAAGTTAAAATGAAAAATATGTATCAATGGTTTATCAAAACAAAAAAATATGCAAAAAGATTAATAAAAGATATGAAATATGTAAAAAAATGGCCTAAAAAAGTTATTTCTATGCAAAAAAAATGGATAGGATATAAAAAATATTCAAAAATATTAATAAACACTGAAAATAATAAAAAATTTTTTGCATATACATCAAGAATAGATACACTTTTCGGAGTAACATTTATATTATTGTTTTATAAATCAAAATTCATAATAAAAAATATGTCAAAAGATATATATATAAATAAAATATTTAAAAAATGTATAGAAAAAAAATATAAAAAAATTAAAACAGCATATAAAATAAAATATAATGCTATAAATCCAATTAATAAAAAAATAATACCAATATGGGTATCAAACTATTTTATAAAAAAAAACAATACAAAAAAATCTATATTAGCATGTCCTGCTCATAACAAATCAGAATGGCTATTTGCAAAAAAATATAAAATAAAAATTAAATTTGTAATAAAAAACAAAAGTGAAGAAAAAAAGTATAAAAATATAAAAAAACCAATTTTATATAAAGGAATTTTATTTAATTCTGATAAAAAAATAAATGGATTAAATAGTAATAAAGCAAAAAAAAAAATAAAAGAAAAGTTAAAAAAAATTACAAAGATCTATACAAAAGAAACATTTAAAATAAAAGATTGGAATATATCTAGACAAAGATACTGGGGATGCCCTATACCTGCTGCAATTTTAGAAAACAAAAAATTAGAATGTATTTCAAAAAAACAATTACCTATAAAATTAAAAAAAACAATAGAAAAACATAAAAAAAAAAGAAAAATATTAATAAATGGAAAATTAGGAACATTAGAAAAAGATACTTTCGATACATTCATTGAATCTTCTTGGTATTATATAAGATATGTAAGTCCTAAATATAAAAAAGGTATGGTAGATCCTAAATCTGCTTTATACTGGCTTCCAGTAGACTTTTATATAGGAGGAATAGAACATGCAACTATGCATTTAATATATTTTAGAATTTATTGTAAAATATTAAAAGATCTAAAAATAATAAAATTTAATGAACCAGTTAAAAATTTGATGTGTCAAGGAATGGTATTATCTGATACATTTTATAAAATATGTAATGGAAAAAAAATATGGGTTTCGCAAAATGAAATAAAGATAATAAAAAATAAAAAAGGAAAAATAAAAAAAATAATAAATAATGTAGATAAAAAAAAAATATATTATGTTGGTATGACTAAAATGTCAAAATCTAAAAATAATGGAATAGAACCTAAAAATATAATAAAAAAATATGGTGCTGATTCATTAAGACTATTTATTATGTTTTCAGCTCCTGTAGAAGATCCAATTAAATGGAAAAATGAAGGAATAAAAGGATCATATAAGTTTATAAAAAAAATATGGAATTTAAGCAATATAATTTTTAATAATAAAAAAAATAAAAAACTTAATATTATACATGAAAATTTAAATGAAAAACAAAAAAAAATTAGAAAAAAAGTTCACAAAGTAATAGTAATAATATCAAAAAATATGAAAAAAAAAAAAAACTTTAATACATCAATATCTGAAGTAATGAAAGCTATAAAAAAAGTAGAAAAATATAATAATAAAAATTCATTAGTCGTACAAGAATCTATGTTAATAATATTAAAATTATTAAATCCATTCATTCCACATACAATTTTTTATATTTTTAAAAAATTTAATATTCTACATAAGTTAAGAAAAAAATGTTGGCCAGAACCAGACAAAAAAGCAATTGTAGAAAACTTTTGTAATATTATTACACAAATAGATGGAAAAAAGAGATATATAATTAATATAAAAAAAAATGCACAAGAAAAAGAAATATTAAAAATAATAAAAGAAAAGAAAATCTTAAATAAATATTTAAAAAATAAAAAAATAAAAAAAACTATATTTATAAAAAATAAAATAATAAATATTTTAACTAAAAAAAATATTTATAAAAATAATACTATCAAATAAAATTAAAATGAAAAAAATATATTTAAAAAATAAAATAAAAATAAATTTAAAAAAAAATGTTTCATTTTTTATACTTATTGGAAACGAAATAGTACTAATAAATGAATCTATAAATGTAATATTAAAAAAAGCAAAAAAAATAGGATTTTATGTTAATAAAAAAGTAGAATGCAAAAAAAACTTTAAAAATTTAATGAACAATAATTTATTTTATTTTAAAAGAATAATAATAATAAATACTTTTAAAAAAAATTTTTTTAGCAGTATATTAAAATTTATAGAAAAAATAAAAAAAATAAAAAGTCAAAAAATAATAATTATAATAAATTTTTTTAAATTATTAAATTTTAAAATATTAAATACAATATTAAAATGTATAAAAGACTACACATTAATAAATTGTAATATTAGTAAATATGAAGATGTAATTAATTGGATAGAATACAAATTTAAAAAAAATAAAATAAAAATAACAAAAAATGCAAAAACAATATTATATAATATATATAAATATAATCTAATTAAATTAACACAAATTATATATCAATGTAAAATATTATTTTATAAAAAAAATAAAATAAATACCAATAATATAAAAAAAATAGTTAGTTCTTATCCAGATATGAATTATGAAAATTTAATAAAATTTTTTTTTATAGAAAAAATAGAAAAATCTATAAATATTATTAATAAAATATGCAAAATAAAATATAATATAGAAAAAATAATAATAGAACTTTATAAAAAAATAATACAAACAATAATATTAAAAAAAAATAAAGAATATAATTTTTTTTTTAATAAAACTACAATTAATAAATATAATAAAGAAACAAAAAGCAACATCATAGTTAAAATGTCTAAAGATAAAATGTATAAAATAATAAGATATATTACAATTATAGAAATAGAAATTAAAAAACATAAAAAAATAAATTTTTGGAAAAAAATAAAAATTTTGTTATTAATAATAAAAAAATAATTATATATATTGTGAATTAAAATAAAATATAAATTTAATTAAAAATAATTTTAAAAAAGAATGAAAAAATACAAAAATGTTTTAGATTTAAGAAAATATAAATGTCCTGATTCAATAATTCTATTAAGAAAAAAAGTTAGAATGATGAAAAAAAAAGAACTAATATTGATAATATCTAATGATCCATCT
Organism: Buchnera aphidicola (Ceratovacuna japonica); assembly: GCA_024349705.1. Lineage (GTDB taxonomy): Bacteria > Pseudomonadota > Gammaproteobacteria > Enterobacterales > Enterobacteriaceae > Buchnera_G > Buchnera_G aphidicola_BH. The sequence continues at coordinate 312,520 of AP026065.1, forward strand.
ACAAAATGGGATTTTTTTAACTTTTGTAAATTTATGAATCATAAAGTAATAGAACATTACATAGAATTTATTCCATTTAAATATCTATTACAAAAATAAAATACATATAATATTCTTATATATAAAAATATAATTATATTTTTATTAATATATTCAACATTCTTCTTAAAGGTTCTGATGCACCCCAAAGCAATTGATCACCTATAGAAAAAACATTAATATATTTGCTTCCAAAATTAGATCTACTAATTCTACCTAATAATATTTTTAAAGTACCTGAAACTTCAGAAGGAACTAAACTTTTCATAGTATTAATCTTATTATTATGTATTATTCTAACCCATTTATTATGATTTTTTAATAAATTTTCTATTTCTAAAATACTTATAGTTTTTTTTAATTTTATTAAAAAAGACTGACTATGACATCTAAATACACCTACTCTAACACAAACACTATCTATAATTATTTTTTTATATTTGTCGTGTAAATTTAATATTTTATTAGTTTCAAATTCTCCTTTAATTTCTTCTTTACTTTTACCACTTCCATTATCTTCATCTATCCATGGTATTAAATTTCCAGCTAATGGAGGAAAATTGTTAAAAATACTATTAACATTTTTTTTAGATTTTAACAAAGATCTAATAACATTTTCTGCTTTTAATATAGAAACATTGTTTTTATTCAAATAATTTTTTACACTATCATGTAAAATACCCATTTCTAGTAATAAATTTTTAATATAATTAGATCCAGCTCCTGATACAGATTGATAAGTAGAAACAAAAATATTTTTTACTAGATTATTAGAAAATAAACCACCTAAAGCCATAAGCATTAAACTTACTGTACAATTTCCACCAACAAAAGTTTTACATCCATTATCTATACTCATTTTTATAAAATTATAATTTATAGGATCTAAAACTATAATTGCATTATTATTTGTTCTAAGATGAGAAGATGCATCTATCCAAAATCCATTCCATCCTAATTTTTTTAAATTGAAATATACTTTTTTAGTATACTCACTACCCTGACAAGTCAATATTATGTCCATTTCTATTAATTTTTGCAAATCATATGCATTTTCTAAAATTCCAAATTTTATATTATTTATTTTAGGACCATTATGACCTACTTGAGATGTAGTAAAAAATTTTATATTTATTTTTGATAAATCATTTTTTAAAATCATTCTCTCTAAAAGAACTGATCCAACTAATCCTCTCCAACCTACAAATCCAACTTTTTTTTTCATATAATTCCAAAATTTTAATAATATTATTATAATAAAATATTATATAAAAAATATTAATACAATAAAAATCATTAAAAAATTTTATTTATTAATTAAATAAAAAAAATATAAGATAAAAAATTTTTACTTTAATTAAAAAAAATCTATTTTAAAAATATTAAATAAAAAAAATAATAAAAATGTTTAATTTTAAAAATAAATAATATATATTATTTTATAATAAAAAAATAATATAAAATATACTAAATTATATTTTTTTTAAAAATTTTATAAAAACATAAAATTATAATTAAAAAAAATGAAATTATTATTCTATAAAATTTAAAAGGAAAAAATGAATAAAATAATTTCTAATACCATATTATTAATATTAATAATGGATCCTTTAGGAAATATTCCTATTTTCATGTCTATTTTAAAAAAGTTCAAAAAAAAAAGAAAAAAAATAATATTAATAAGAGAAATGTTTATAGCATTAATAATAATGATACTATTTTTGTTTTCTGGAGAAAAAATATTATCTTTTTTAAACTTAAAAACACAAATAGTATCTATATCAGGAGGAATAATTCTATTTTTAATTGCAATAAAAATGATATTTTCAAGTAATAATAATAATTTTGAAAAAACTATACCAGAAAAAGATGAACCGTTTTTAGTACCTTTAGCAGTACCATTGATAGCAGGCCCTTCTATATTAGCTACATTAATACTTTTGTCACATCAATATCATAATCAAAAAATGATATTAATAATTCCATTAATAATAGCATGGAGTTTTAGTTTATTAGTATTGATGTCTACAGAAATTTTTATAAATTTATTTGGAGAAAATGTAGTAAACGCATTAGAAAAGCTTATGGGATTAATATTAATAATGTTATCAACACAAATGTTTTTAGATGGAATAAAATCATGGTTCTATACATAAAATTTTATAAAAAGTAAAAATTAAAAGAGAGTAAATAATATTAAAAATTATGAAAACAATAACAAACACTAATATATTTAAAAAAAGAATAATTATAAGAAGTGATTTCAATGTAACTATAATAAAAAAAAAAATAATTTCTAGTGAAAGAATAGATAGATCTTTATCTACTATAAAATATGCAATAAAAAATAAATCTAAAATAATATTAATGTCACATTTTGGCAGACCCTCAGAAGGAAAATTTAAAAAAGAGTATTCATTATTTCCAGTTTTCAAGTATCTTAAAAAAAAATTAAAAAAAACTAATATTATATTTCATAAAAATATTTCTAAAAAAATAAACATAAAATTTGGTGAGATTTGTTTTTTAGAAAATGTTAGATTTAATAAAGGAGAAAAAGAAAATTCTAAAAAACTTTCTAAAAAATATGCAAAGTTATGTGATGTATTCGTAATGGATGCATTTGGAAGCGCTCATAGAATACACTCTTCAACTTATGGAATAATAAAATTTGTAAAAAAATCTTGTTTTGGAAAATTATTAAAATCAGAAATAATAGCAATAAACAAAGTATTAAAGAACCCAAAAAAACCTTTAATATCTATTATTGGAGGATCAAAAATTTCTACTAAATTTTGTCTATTAAGATCTTTAGGAAGAATATCAAACAAAATAATTTTAGGAGGTGGTATTGCTAATACTTTTATAGCAATAAAAAATAACGTAGGAAAATCTTTATATGAAAAAAAATTTGTTGAAGAAGCAAAAAAATTAAATAAAAAATTCAATTTTTTAATTCCTGTAGATTCTAGAGTAGGAAAAAATTTTTCTAATAATACTAAAATAAAAAATAAATTAGTATCTAAAATTAATAATACAGAAGAAATAATGGATATAGGAAAGAAAACAGAAAAAAAAATAAAAAAAATATTAAAATCAGCTAAAACAATTGTTTGGAATGGGCCATTAGGAGTATTTGAATTTCCTAATTTTAGAAATGGAACTAAAACATTAGCTAAGTGTATATCTAAAAGCAATGCGTTTTCTATAGCAGGAGGAGGAGATACTTTAGCTATTATAGACTTAATGAAAATAAAAAATAAAATTTCATATATTTCTACTGGAGGAGGAGCATTTTTAGAATTTTTAGTAAATGGAACTTTACCTGTAATAAAACTTATAAATAAAATTTAAAAAAAAATAAAAGGTAATATAATTTTGAAAAAAACATTAAGAAAAATTAAAAACGGAGTAATATCTGGATTAGAAGCTAAAAAAATATTTAAAATAGCTAAAAAAAATAATTTTGCTATACCTGCAATAAATTGTTGTAATTTTGATACTATAAATTCAGTTTTGGAAGCATCTAAAAAAATAAATTCTCCAGTAATAATACAATTTTCTTATACTGGATCATCATTTTTTATAGGAAAAAGAATTAACATAAAAAATAATCATAAAAAATCTATTTTAGGAGCTACTATAGCTGCAAAATATGTACATAAAATTTCAAAATTTTATAAAATACCAGTAATATTACATACTGATCATTGCCATAAAAAAATATTACCATGGTTAGATGGTCTTATATTAGAAGACAAAAAATTTTTTAAAAAAAATGGAATATCTTTATTCACTTCACACATGATAGATTTATCAAAAGAAAAAATAAAAAATAATATAAAGATATGTAAAAAATATTTTAAAAAAACCAAAAAAATAAATACCATATTAGAAATAGAATTAGGATGTACAGGTGGAGAAGAAGATGGAGTAGATAATACTAATATAGAAAAAAAAAATTTATATACAAAACCAAAAGAAATAGCATATGCATATAAAAAATTAATAAAAATTAGTAAATTATTTATAATAGCTGCATCTTTTGGAAATGTACATGGAGTATATTATTATAAAAATATAAAGTTAAAGCCTAAAATTTTAATGAAATCTCAAAAATATATAAGCAAAAAATATAATTTATGTAAAAAACCTATAGATTTTGTATTTCATGGAGGGTCTGGATCAGAAAAAAATATTATAAAAAAAGCAATTTCATATGGTGTTATAAAAATGAATGTAGATACAGATATACAATGGAGTTCGTGGAAAGGAATACTAAAATTTTATAAAAAAAATAAATATTATTTAAAAAGTCAAATAGGAAATCCTATAGGAAAAAAGCTTCCGAACAAAAAATATTATGATCCTAGAAATTGGATAAGATTGTCACAAAAAAATGTAATTAAAAAAATAAAAAAAATATTTAAAAATTTGAATTCAGAAAATATTTTAAATAAAAATTTTAAAAAAAATAAGTAAACATTTATAAAATATACAAAAATTTATAAAACAGGAATAAAAAATGAATGATTTTAATGTAGTTAATGATATACATCATGCTGGAAACTGGATAATAAGAAATCAAGAAATAGTTTTAAGTTATATAATAAATTTTGTTTCATCTATAATAATATTTACTACCGGAACATTCATTGCGGGTATAATATCAAATGGTGTAAATAAAGTCTTAATATCAAGATCTATTGATGTAACTATTTCAAATTTTTTATCAGCTTTAGTAAGATATGTAATAATAACGTTTTCTTTAATAGCTTCTTTAGGTTGCATAGGAGTGCAAACTACATCTGTAATAGCAATATTAGGAGCAGCTGGAATGGCTATTGGATTAGCTCTACAAGGATCTTTATCAAATTTTGCAGCAGGTGTTTTATTAGTTACATTAAGACCATTAAAAACAGGTGAATATGTAGACTTAGGTAATGCAGCTGGTACTGTTTTAAACATACATATATTTTATACAACATTAAGAACTTTAGATGGAAAAATAATTATTGTTCCAAACGGAAAAATAGTTTCAGGAAATATAATAAATTATTCGAGAGAGCCTGCTAGAAGAAATGAATTTAATATAAGCGTATCATATCAAACAGACGTAGATTTTGCAATTAAAGTGTTAAGAGAAGTTGTAAATAAAGAGGAAAGAGTATTAAAAGATAGAGATATAGTTATAGGATTATCAGAATTAGCTCCTTCTTCTATAAATTTTATAATAAGATGTTGGAGCAATAATAATGAATTAAATTCTGTATATTGGGATTTAATGGCGAAATTTAAAAAATCTTTGGATGAAAACAAAATTTCAATACCATATCCACAACTTGACATAAATATTTATAAAAAATATAAAAAATAGATATAATAAAATAAATTAATAAAAATTATGAAAATATATATTTCACATAAAATTAAAATATTAATAAAAAAAGCATGTAATACAATAAAAAAAAAAAAAATATATTGTTAGAAGAAATTTTTATTGTAAAAAATTATAAAATAGCTAAATGGATAGAAATATTTATTACGAAAAAAATAGGAATTTTTGCAAATATAAAATTTTATACTATAGAGAACTTTTTTTGTAAAGTTTTCAAAAAAAAAATTTTTTTTAGAGATTTAGAACTATTTTGGGAAATATTATTAAATCAAAAAAACAATTATATAAAAAAATTTTTTAAAAACAAGTTAGACGAAAAAAAAAAGATTTTATTTTCGTTAGAAATAAAAAAAATTTTTAAAAAATATTTATTATATGATCCTAAAATTATACTAAACTTAAAAAATAACTCACAAAAATCTAAAGAAAAACAGTTCCAAAAAAAATTGTGGAAATCATTAAACAATTTTAAAAAAAATAATTTTTATAATTGTATAAATAATTATTTAACAAAAAAAAAAACAAAAAAAAGAATATTTATTATAAACACAAATTATACATCTAAATTTTTTATATTATTTTTAAAAAAATTAAATATAAATTTTTCTATAACAATATTAAGTGTTACTCCACTAGGTATATTAATAAAAGAAAAAAATAATTTTAAAAATTTAAATAATTTTGACATTATAAAAAAAATAAAAAAAATTATTGTAAATCCATTATTAATGTACTTAGCTAAATCATCAACTAATTTAATAAAAAGTACTATAAAAAAAAATATAAATTTTGTAAAAAAAACAAGACATAAAAAAACTTTGTTAAAAAATATACAAGAAGATATTATATTTAATAAATTAAATTGTAAAAAAATACATAAAAAAGATGATTCTATATTAATACATTCTTGTTGTAGTAAATATAAAGAAGTAGAAATTTTACACAAAAATTTAATAAAAATATTAAATAAAGAAAAAAATATAAGTTTTGATAACATTGTTGTTATATCAAAAAAGATAGAAAAATATTTTCCTTATATAAAAAGTATATTTAAAAAAAAAAAAAAAAAAAATAATATTCCATATAAAATTATAAAAAATAATAATAATAAAGAGAATGAGTCTTTAAAATTCATTTATAAAATATTTAGTTTAAAAGAAAAAAAAATTACAAATACAGAAATAATGTACATATTAAATACGAATTTTATAAAAAAAAAATATAATATAAAAAATGAAGAGATAAAAGTATTAGAAAAATGGATTTCAGACATATTTATAAAATTTGGAATAAAAGAAGAAATAATATTTAAAGAACATAAATATATAGGAAAAGAAAACACTTGGTGTTATGGAATAAAAAAAATTTTGTTGGGATATATTACTTATAACAAAAAACTAATTCATGAAAATGATTATCCTTATATAAAAATAAATTATTATAATACAGAATTAGTTACAAAATTAATTAGTTTTATTAATTTAATAAAAAAATGGAAGAAAATATTTTCAAAACCAAGAAGATTAAACAAATGGAAAATTTTATTAAACAATATTATAGAAGAATTTATATTTTATAAAAATAAAATTAAAATAAAATTAAAAAAATTATTTAATAAAATATTAATATCAGGAATAAAAATAAAATATAAAAAAAAAATATGTATAAGTAAATTAAAAATAATCTTCAAAAAATTAATAAAAATAAATTTTTTTAATAAAAATATATTTTTTAATACTGTTACATTTTGTAATTTTAATGATGTAGAAAATCTAAATTTTAAAATAATATATTTATTAGGAGCAAATTATTGCAAAAAAGAAAATAAAAAGATTTCTAAAACCTTTGATTTAACATGTGAAAATAAAAAAGACGAATATTATAAAGAAAAATATGATTATATTAACAAAATATTATCAATAATTATTTCAGCAGAAAAATATTTTTATATAAGTTATACAAATAATTTTAACAAAAAAAAATATATAAGAGTATTAGAAATACTGATAAATTATATATCTGAAAATTATTATTTTAAAAAAAAATTAATAAAAAATTTTATAAAAAACAAAAAAAATATTATTAAAAATATACTAAAAAAATATAAAGAAGATATATCATATAAATGTTATAAAATATGTAAAAAAAATAAAAAAAAAAAAAATATTATAAAGACAATAAAAATTAAAAAAGAAAAAAATATAAATATAACTAATATAATAATTTTTTGGAAAAATCCAATAGAATATTTTTTGAAAAACACTGTTAAATTAAATTTTTTTGAATATTATAATAAAGATGATTTTGATGAAGAACCTTTCGTATTAAAAAAATATATAGAAACAATAATTAATAAAAAAGTGTTTGAATACGTTCTAAAAAATAAAAATGTTAAAAAAATATTTAAATATTATTTATCTTTGGGGGTTTTTCCAAAAAAAAATTTTGGAAAGATAATTTTTGAAAAAATTTTAAAAAATTCTATAAATTTAAAAAATAAAATACATAATTTTTATAATAAAAGATATACAAAAAAAATAAGTATCAAAATAAAAAAATTCAATATATTCGGAAATATAGATATTACTTCATCAAAAAAGTTAATATTATGGAAGCCTAAAATACTAAATTTGCATGATAAAATAGAATTTTGGTTTTATCATTTAATTTTTTGTATAACAAATAAATGTAAATATGACAGTAAAATGTTTGGTTACAAAAACTCAATAATAATTTTCAAAAAATTAAACAAAAAAAAGTCATATAATTATATTTTAAAATATATTAAAGGATATTTTAACGGAATTTCAAATCCTATTTTTTTAACAAAATCAGGAATGATATGGATACAAAATTTAATTAAGGGAAAAAATAAAAAAAAATTAAAAAAAGAGTTTATAAAAAATTGGAATGGAAATAATTATATTTTTGGAGAAAAAAATAATATTTATATAAAAAGAATAATAAATAAAAATGATAAAAAAAATATAAAAAAAATATATAATTCTTCTTTAAAATGGCATTATCCCATATTAAAAAACATAAAAAAATAACACAATTTATTTTTAAAAATATGAAAAAATTAAAAATACTAAAAATAAACTTTTTAAAAAATTCTTTAATAGAATCTTCAGCTGGTACAGGTAAAACATTTAGTATAACAATATTATTTTTAAGACTACTGCTAAATGTAAATATAAAAAACAGATATATTAAAAATATAAATATAAATAAAATATTAGTACTAACATTTACAAATTATGCTAAAAACGAAATATATGAAAAAATAAAAATAATGATATCAAAATTTAAACAATATTGTAAAACAAAAAATAGTAATAATACTATATATAATAGTATAATAAAAAAAATAAAATGTAAAAAAAAAGTTATAAATAAACTATCAAAATTAGAAAAAGAATTCGATGGATCTTCTATATTAACTATACACAAGTTTTGTAATAATATAATAAAAGAAAATAATATATTATTTAAAATAGGATTTTATAAAAAAATAATAGACAATGAAGAAGAAATTTTTTTAAATTCTATAAAAAAATTTTGGAGAAAATATTTTTATAACTTAAAAAAAGAAATAGTAAAAATAATATACTCTTATTGGAAAGAACCAAAAAATATCTTTTTAGAAATACAATATATATTAAAAAATAATATAAAACCAAAATTTAACAAAAAATTTGAAAAAAATAATATACTATCATATCACATTTTAATAACAAAAAAAATTATTATATTAAAAAAGCAATGGAAAATAATTGAAAGAACAATAAATAAGATAATTAGAAATCTAAAAAAAAATAAAAAAGGTTACAAAATAATACTAAGATATAAAAATAAAATAACAAAATGGTATAATAAAAAAACAAAAAACTATAATATACCAAAAGAAATACACAGAATAATAAACTTAAAAAGTATAAAAACATATATAACTAAATATAAAAAGTTAAAATATTTTATTAATTATATTAAAAAATTTTTTAAGAAAAAATTTTTTATGAAAGAATTTATAATTTATAAAATTTTAAAAAAAGTTCCAATTTTTATAAAAGAAGAAAAAAGAAACAAATTAAAAATAAATTTTGATGAAATAATAAAAAATGTAAAAGAACATATAAAAAAGAATAAAAACATACTTTTATCATTAAAAAAAAAATATCCTATTGCTATTATAGACGAATTTCAAGATACAGACATACACCAACAAGAAATTTTTGAAAAAATATATAATAACAAATCCAAAAAAAATATAATGATAATTTTTTCTGATCCTAAACAATGTATATATAATTTTAGAGGATCAAACGTATTATTATATGAAAAATTTAAGAATAATATAAAAAAAAATTACTTTTTAAACACTAATTGGAGATCATCACCAAATATAATAAAATTTGTTAATAAAATATTTTCAGAAAATAAAAATCCATTTTTAACTAAAAAAATAATTTTTAGAAAAATAAAACACAAAAAAAGAAATAATAATATAAAAATAATTATTAATAAATCTAAAAAAAAAAATTTTCAAATAATATTTTATAAAAAGTCCGAAATAAATTTTGAAAAATATTTTTCATGGGCTTCAGAACAATGTGCTAAACAAATATCAAAATGGATATGTTTAGGAAAAAAGAAAAAAGCAATAATAAAATATTATAATAAAAAAAAATATATAGAAAAAAAAGACATAGTTATATTAGCAAGAAATAAACTAGAAAATTACTATTTAAAAAAATCTTTAGAAAAATATGGAATAAATTCATATTATCAAGAAGAAAAAATAAACATATATAGAACAAAAGAAATAAAAGAAATATTAATTTTATTAAAATGCATATTAGATTATTCTAATAAAAAAAAAATTATAAATGCAATAAATACTAAAATAATATATAAAAATATAAATGAAATTAATAAAATTAATATTAGTAAAAAAAAATTGTTTAAACAAATAAAAAAATTTAAAAAATATAAAGATATGTTTAAGGAGGAAGGAATATTAAATTTAATAAAACACATAATAAAAAAAAATATAATTAATAGAAAAAGCTTTAATAAAAACAATATAAAAAAATATTTTTATATAGCAAAATATTTAGAAAGAAAAATATATAAAATAAAAAAAATAAACTTGTTCATATATTGGTTAGAAAAAAAAATTATTCAAGAAAATTCTAACAAAAAAAAATATTTTAATAAAAATGAAAAAGCAAAAAATATAAAAATAACTACTATATATAAGTCTAAAGGATTACAATATCCAATAGTAATAGTACCATTTTTAATGTATTTTTCAAAAAAAAATAATTTTATATACTATAATAAAAAAAAATTTACAAAATTTATTGATTTAAAAAAAAAATATAATAAAAAAAAAACTAAAGAAAACATAAAAGATGATATAAAATTACTATATGTCTCTTTAACTAGAGCTATAGTGCATTGTACAATAATATTAGCAGCAATAAAAAAAAAAAGAAAGTCTAAAAACACCAACTCTCATAATAGTGGAATAGGATATATTTTACAAAATTCAAAGAAAACTAACTTTAAAAATTTTAAAAAAATAATATATAGACTAAAAAAAGAAAAATTTGTAAAAATTACTAATGAAATAAAAAATGTAAAAAAAAATAAAAAAAAAGAAGAACATAAAAAAAAAATAAAAGAAATATTATTAAAAAGAAAAAATACTTTAGAAAACAAAATAACAAATTTCACAAAAATTAAAAATAAAATTACAAAAATTGAAAAAAAAAATAAAATAAAAAATTTTTTTTTTAAAAAAAAAGAAAATAAAAAAAAATTAATTTTTAATACATACAATTTTCCACGTGGAAAAATTTTTGGAAAGATGTTACATGAAATATTAAAAAAATTTATAAAAAAAAATAACACAAACTTATTATGGATAGAAAATAAAATAAAAAAATATAATTTAAATTCAAAATGGTCAAAGATAATATATTTATGGATGAAAAATATAATAAATACAAAAATAAACGAAAATGGTATAAAATTATCAAAAATAAAAAATAATAATTTTATTCAAGAAATGAAATTTAATATTCTAATAAAAAGAGAAATAAATGAAAATATTTTTAATAAATTATTTTTAGAAAGAAATATAAAAAAAATAAAATGTAAAATATCTAAAGGAATATTAAGTGGAATTATAGATATAATATTTTTATGGAAAAATAAATATTATTTTATAGACTTCAAATTTAATTATTTAGGAAATAAAAACAAAAATTATAACAAAAAAAAAATAAAAAAATATATTTTAAAAAATAAATATGAAATACAATATAAAATTTATTTGTTAGGAATACATAAATATTTAAAATACAATATTAAAAAATATAAATTTAAAAAAAAGTTTGGAGGAATATTTTATTTATTCTTAAGAGCTTTTAATAAAGAAATAAAATATCAAAAATATGGAATTTTTTTTACATATCCTAAAAATTTTTTAAAACAAATTGATAAAGAATGAAAAATAAAAAAATATTAAAAATACTATTAAAAAAAAAAATAATTAAAAAAATAGACATATATTTATATAGAATTTTAAAAAAAAAAGAAAACATTATAGTAAAAATTATAATTATATTACTTATATATTCATATAATACAGGACACATATTCTTAGATACAAAAAAAAATAAAATAAAAAAAAATGTTTTAGAAAGTATTTGGAAAAAATTTTTTGTTATAAAGAACTATTATGAAGAAATAAAAAATAGTAAAACTATAGGAACAAAAAAACCATACAGTACTGCAATAATATTTTATAAAAAAAAGTTTTATTTTAATAAAATGTTTTTTATAAAAAAAAAAATTTTTAAAGAAATTTTTAAAGAAAAAAAAATAAACAAAAAATTTTATAAAATAAAAAAAATATTTAAAAATAACAATAACAATTTTTTAAATACATTACAAAAAGTATCTATAGTAATATCAATTATAAATGAAATAACATTTATATTCGGAGGACCTGGAACTGGTAAAACTACTGTAGTTTCTGCAATAATTTTTTTTGCATTAAAAATATTTAAAAAAATAAAAAAAATTATAGTAGTTTCTACTACTGGAAGATCTGCAATTCATATGTTAAACTCTATAAAAAAAAATATATCTAAATTTAAAATAAACAAATGTCAAAAAGATAAAATTCCAAAAAAATCTTATACTGTACATAGTTTATTAAAAATAAATCCAGGAATAACATACCCAAAGTTTAATAAAAAAAATAAATTAGATTATGATCTATTAATAGTAGATGAATCATCTATGATTAGTTCAATTTTACTTAAAAATTTAATAAAATCAAAAAAAAAACATGCTAAAATAATTTTTCTAGGAGATATTAATCAATTGCCTCCAATAAATGATATAAATATAATTAAATACATATATAAAAAATCAAATAATAACTTAAGTAAAAACATTTATGAAACAATAAAAAACTTAATAAACAAAAAAACATTAAAAAAAAAAAAATATATAAGAAATAATATATGTATATTAAAAAAAAATTATAGATTTAAAAAATCTTCAGGAATATATAAAATATCTAACATGATATTAAAAAATAAATTTGAAAAATTAGAAATAGAAATAAAAAAAAATAATCTAAAGGATATATTATTTAAAGAAATATCAAATTTTAAAGAATATAAAAAGATGATAAAAATTATAATAAAAAAATATAAAAAATATTGGAGTCTAATAAGAACAAAAAGCAATCCAAAAAATATATTAAAAGAATTTAACAAAATAAGAATACTATGTGCAATAAAAAAAGGATGTTTTGGGACAAATGAGATAAATAAAAATATAAAAAAAATGATGATAAAAAAAAAAATTATTAAAAAAAAAAAATGGTATATAGGAAAACCAATAATAATAAAAAAAAATCAAAAACATTTAAATATATTTAATGGATATATAGGAATATTATTATATGATAATAACAAAAAAAAAAATATATTTTTTAAAACATATGAAAATAATGTAATAAAAATACCAAAATATGTAATTAAATATTATGATGTTTCGTGGTCTACAACTATACATAAATCACAAGGCTCAGAATTTAAAGAAACAATAATCATATTGCCAAATAAAAAACATAAAATTTTAAACAAAAATCTAATATATACAGGAATAACAAGAACAATAAAAAAATCTACTATTTTTTCAAAAAAAAAAATACTAATAAAATCTATAAAAAGATAAAAAAAGGTTGCGGAGGTTGGATTTGAACCAACGACCTTCGGGTTATGAGCCCGACGAGCTACCGAACTGCTCCACTCCGCTAATATAAAAAATTATATAATATATATTATAATTATTATACATTTTTTATAATATTATGCAATACTTAATATAAATAAAAACTAATAAAAAACTAAATAAATATAAAACAAAGGAAATAGTAAAGTGAAATCTAGAACAAAAGCAAGAAAATGCGCTGTACAATTATTGTATTCATGGCAAATATCAAAAAACTATATAAAAGATATAGAAAAACAATTTATAAAAGAAAAAAAAACTAAAGGAGCAGATTTAATTTATTTTCATGAAATTATATCAGGGATATCAAAAAATTATATTTACATAGACAAGCTTATAAAAAAATACATATCAAAAAAAATTAAAAAATTAGGGCAAGTAGAAAAAGCAATATTAAGAATTTCTTTTTATGAACTTATACAAAGATATGATATACCTTATAAAGTAACTATAAATGAAGGAATAGAGCTGGCTAAACATTTTGGATCTGAAACTAGTCATAAATTTATAAATGGAATTTTAGATAAAGCAGCTTTCTACATAAGAACAAAAAAAAAATTATAAAATTTCATTAATTAAAAAATAAACAATAAATTTCTTTATTATTTAAAATTTACTTTAAAAAATTAATTTTACTGCTTTTTAAATAAAAAAATATTAAAAATATACAAAAAATAAAAACAAATTTAAAATTTAAAAAACTACATAATATTCCACTAAACATACTTCCAAATGACATTCCTAAAATTTGGAAAGTATTATATATAGATATAATAATATTCTTATCATATAAATTTGATTTACTGCAATTTTTTCTAAACAAAATAGGTAAAATAGAAGATAATAAATTGTAAACTAAAAAAAATAATCCTAAAATAAATAAAAATAAAATTTTAAACTTATAGTTAAAAAAAAATATAATTTCGACAACTAAAAAAGAATAAAAAAATAAAATATAAATATAACTATTATTAATAACTTTTTTTTTAATAAAATATATAAAAAAAATAGATAAAAAAAACGATATAAAAAATATATAAAAATATATTTTATAGTAATCATATTTGTTAATATAAAAAATAGAAAACATGTTTGAAAGAACAGAAAAATTTGAAGAAAAAATAAAATTAGATATAAAAGTATATTTTAAAAAATTAATATTATTGTTTTCTTTAAAAAAATAAAAAAAATTTTTTTTATTAAAATATTTTTTTTTTTCATAATTGTCTATCGAGTCTTTTGGTATAAAAAAATAAGAAATAATAACTAAAAAAAATGATAGTATAGAAGAAATTAAAAAAATATTTTTTAATCCTATAGCCTTAAAAACTATAACAGAAATAGACATAGATATAAAAAATGATAGACCAAATGTAATTCCAACAGCAAAAATAGAAAAAATTCTATTTTTTTTACTAGTATTAATTATTAATATATCAGTTAATATGGAAGATGAATTAAATCCTTGCAAAGATCTTCCAAGTAATACGCCCCAAATGGAGTTAGAAAAAAAACAAATAATATTTCCTATAAAAAAAAATAACATACTTATTAAAACAACATTTTTTTTACCTATTATTAAAGAAAGGTAATATATAGGTATTTGAGAAATTATTTGAAATATTCCATATGAACTTAAACATAAACTGTTAATAAACTTGTTGTTTCCATTAAGTTTTATATCAAAAAAACTAAAAATAGGAAAAATAAAAAATAAACTTATATTTCTAATAAAAAAAACTATTAATACTATTAATATGGTATTTAAATTACTATTAACATATTTTTTCATAAAGATATCTTATATAATAAAAATATTTATTGTATATAATAAAATAATTATAACTTAAATAATAAAAAAATATAAAAATATGCAGAAAGAAATGTTTAACAAAGAAGGATATTTAAAAAATTATAAAATGTGGAATAAAAAAATTGCTAAAAATATAGCTATAAAAGAAAATATAAAATTAAAAAAAATACACTGGAAAATTATAAAAATAATTAGAAAGTTTTATATAAAATTTAAAAGAACACCATCTATTTTAATAGTATATAAAATACTAAAAAAAGAAAAAAAAAAAAAAATATATTTAAATAAATTATTTAAAAATAATTTTACTGAAATATCTAGCAAAATTTCAGGTATACCAAAAACACATGAATGTATATAAATTTTATAAAAAATTATATATAATCAATTGCAATTAAAAAACTAGTAATAAAGTTTGATAATATAGATATTAAAAAAGCAAAATAAAATATTTTATTATTTTTATAAAAATATCCTAATAAAGTTAAAAACAACCAAATAAAGTTTATCAATGTAGAAAAAATTATAAAATTATTTCCTAAAAAATTATATAAATATAATAAACTAGAAAAAATGTAGAAACATATTATAAAAATAGATGTTATAAAAACAGTAAAGAAAACATTTGTTTTTAAAGGTAAAATTGGAATTTTAGCATTTTTATAATCTTTTGTTCTAAATATTGAAATTATATAAAAATGTGGTATTTGCCATAAAAAAAATATAATAAAAAATAATATAAAAATTAAATTAATTTTTTTACATACAGTATAGTATCCTATTATAGGAGGCATCGCGCCAGAAATGCTTCCTATAAATATAGAAAAAATAGATTTTTTTTTTAAATATAAACTATATAAAAATATATAAATAAAAAAACCTAAAAAAGATAAAAAAAAAGTAAATATACCAGAAAAATAAAACATCATAAAAAATCCTGATATAAGAAGAAATATTGAAAAAAAATAAGCATTAGAAATAGAAATTTTTTTAGTAACCAAAGCTCTATTTTTAGTTCTAACCATATTTTTATCAACTTTCATATCAATAATATTGTTCAAAATACAACTACCAGATATTATTAAAAATAAGCTAAAAGATGTAAAAAAAAATATATATAAATTAATATTATCTCTAGATGCAAACATAAAACAAGAAGAAAATGTAATTAGATTTCCAAAACCTATTCCAGGTTTTATTATCTGAAAATAATATTTAATATTTTTAAATTTCATGTTTTATTAACCATAGTCTTATTATGCAAGCTTAACATAATGGATCTAGATCCAAAAATTATTATAAAAATTATTATTAAAGTGAATATTATAGTAACAAGATTATAATAATTTCTATTACTTCTATATTTTATGTGTAAAAATATATTGAAATATATTGTTAAATTAATAATAGAAAAAATAGATATTAAAAAATATTCTAAATTTTTATTAAAAATATTATATTTAACTAAAAAGACAGATATTAATAAAATTATTAAAGAAAAAAATGTTCCAATAAAATAATTAATATATTTTTCTCTTTTTATATAATTTTTCATTTTATAAATCCAAATAAATATATAAAGTTGAATATAAACATCCAAATAATATCTAAAAAATGCCAAAATAGACCTAAACAAAAAAATTGAACATAAATACCATCACTAAAAAAACCTAAATTAAATTTAATTAACATAAAAATTATCCATAACAAACCAAATAAAATATGACAGGCATGTAAAGTTAACAAAGAAAAAAAAGAAGAACAAACACCATTTTTATATAAAAATAAACTTGTTTTAGATAAATTAATAAGTTCTTTTATTTCCATGAAAATAAAAGAAAAACCTAAAAAAATAGTTAACATAATAAAAATATTGAAATAAATATCTTTTCTATATTTTAAAAAAATCATAGAAATACTATAAGAAAGAGAGCTGCATAACAAAAAAGAAGTTTCTAAAAGAACATAATATATATTAATTAGGTTATTTTTAAATACTTCTAAAGTATTATTACTAGACATAACAAAATACACTGAAAAAAAAACAGAAAATAATATACAATCGCTCATTAAATAAATCAAAAAACCAAAAACTACGTTTGAATCAACAATTTTTTTAAAAATATCTTTTACATGTTTAATATCATTTTTTATATTAAAATTATTTATGTACATAATAAACTACCTATAAAAAAAAATAAATTAAAATTTTTTATTATTATATTTTTTAGTATTAATAAATTTTTTTTCTTGATCATAAAAAAAATTTTTAATTAAAAAAAATAAAATTATAATAGAAGATAAAATAAACATCCATAAAATTTTCCATACAGCTGAAAAACCTAAAAAAACAGAAAAAACTCCAATATAAAATCCTATAGAATTATTTTTAGGAATATTAAAACCATTTTCATTAATAAAAAAACCTGCATCTTCTATATTTTTATTTTCCCAAAATTGATCTATACTTTTTACTTTAGGTAAAAATATAAAATTATAATGTCTAGGAGGAGAAGATGTTGACCATTCTAAAGTTCTTCCATTCCATGGATCTGATAAATCTACATTTTTAATATCTTTATTTTTAAAAGATATTATAAATTGAACAATCTGAAATATTATACCAAAAAAAATTAATATGACTCCTAATAAGGAAATAAACAAAAGATTATGAAATTCAAAATCTATATTTTGACTTATCCTTCTTGTCATTCCTAAAAAACCTAAAAAATATACGGGTATAAAAGTAACAAAAAATCCTATTATCCAAAAATAAAAAGATATTTTACCAAATTTTTCATCTAATAAAAATCCAAACATTTTAGGAAACCAATAATTTATTCCAGCAAAACATCCAAACACTACACCTCCTATTATAACATTATGAAAATGGGCTACTAAAAATAAACTATTATGTAAAACAAAATCTGCTGCAGGGAGAGACAATATTACTCCAGACATACCTCCTATAGAAAATGTTATTATAAAACCGATAGTCCATAACATAGAAGAATGAATTTTTATATTTCCTCTATACATAGTAAATATCCAATTAAAAACTTTTACTCCAGTAGGAATCGCTATTATCATAGTAGCTATTCCAAAAAAAGTATTTACACTATATCCTGATCCCATAGTAAAAAAATGATGTGCCCATACTATAAAAGACAATAATGTAATAGATAAACTAGCCCATACTAAAGAATTGTATCCAAATAAACGCTTTCTAGAAAAAGTAGCAACTATTTCTGAAAATATTCCAAAAGCTGGTAAAATTAATATATATACTTCTGGATGACCCCAAATCCAAATTAAATTTATATACATCATAGGGTTTCCCCCAAAGTCATCAGTAAATATATGAAATCCGAAATATCTATCCAAAGTAAGTAATAATATTGTTGAAGTTAATACAGGAAAAGAAGCAACTATTAGTATACTGGAACATAAAGATGTCCAAGTAAATATAGGCATTTTAAATAATGTCATACCAAAAGTACGCATTTTTAAAATTGTAACTATAAAATTTATTCCAGTTAATAAAGTGCCTAATCCAGAAATTTGTAAACTCCATATCCAATAATCTATACCTACTCCAGGACTATATTTAATTTCGGACAAAGGAGGATACGACAGCCAACCATCAGAAGCAAATCTACCTATGAACAAAGAAATGTTTACCAATATAGCCCCACTAACTGTTAACCAAAAACTCAAGTTATTTAATAGTGGAAAAGCTAAATCTCTAGATCCTATTTGTAATGGAACAACAAAATTCATTAAACCTATTATTAATGGCATTGCAACAAAAAAAATCATAATAACGCCATGTACAGTAAATATTTGATCGTAATGATAAGACGGTAAAAATCCATTATTATTATATATACTTTTATATGAAGATAAAAATTGTTGACTTTTCATCATAAAAGCGTCTATAAATCCTCTAAAAAACATAATTATTCCTAATATAATATACATTATTCCAATTTTTTTATGATCTAAAGAAGTAATCCAATTTTTCCAAATATATTTCCATTTATTTAATTTGGTAATAAAATATAAAATAATAGAAGAAAAAATACATATTATTAAAAAAGTAAAAATTATTATTGGCTCGTAAATAGGTATATCACTAAAGGTTAAATTACCTAACATTTTTAACATTTCCTTTTATATAAATAATTTTAATAAGAATTATTATTACAACTAAATTTTGATATAATATTATAAAATAAATTAGAATCAACATTAGAAAAATATTCTATTTTTCTATTTTCTTTAGGAATTTGTAAATTATAAAATTTATTAATATTGTTTAAATAATTTTTAGAACTTTTAACATTTTTTATCCAATTCAAAAATTTTTTATTATTCTCATGAACTATTACAGAAAACTTCATTCCAGAAAAACCTCTTCCGCTATAATTTGCTGAAAATCCTTTATATATTCCAACATTATTTGATATTAAATATAATGTTGTCTTAGCTCCTGGCATAGTATATATTTGACTTCCTAGATTTGGAATAAAAAAAGAATTCATAACAGAAGCAGATGTCAAATTAAATTTAATAGGAGTATTTACTGGAAAAGATAATTCATTCACAGAAGCAATTTTATGATTAGGATAAATAAATAACCAGCACCAATCTAAAGAAACTACGTCAATTTCTATAGTTTTATTAATACTATTAATATTTTTTCTAGGATCTAAATTTTTAGTAGAATTTATAGAAATAACAGAAAGAAAAACAATTATTATTATTGGAATTGTCCAAATTATTAACTCTAAAATATATGAACTTTCCCAATCAGGATTATAAATTTTATTTTTATTGTTTTCATTATATTTATAAAAAAAAAATATTGTCATTAAAATTACAGGTATTATAACGAACAACATTGTAAAAAATAAAATCATAATTAAATGATTTTCTTCTTGTCTTATATAACTATAGTTACATAAAAATATTTTAGATTTTATTTCATATAAAGAAAAAATAAAAAATATAAAAAAAGAAAATATAAGTACATTAAAAATTTTTACCATAAAATTCCTTAAAAAATATTTAAAACAAAAAAATTGTAAAAAAAAATATATTAATAATATAAACATACAATAATTATATAAAATATTTATAAATAAATATAATTTTTAAAAACAAAAATTTTTATAAAAAAATAAAAGATTAAAAATATAACTATATGTTAAAAAATAAAATAATTCTATTTCAATATATAATCATTTATTATTTTGATCTAAATAAAAAATAATTGTATATTAAAAATTAATCAAATATTAACTTATTAACAAAAATATAAAAAAAATGCTTAAAACATATAATGAAAAAAATTCAATAATAATACCTACTATTATAGAAAAAACTAGCCGTGGAGATAGAGCATATGATATTTATTCAAGATTACTTAAAGAAAGAATTATATTTTTAACAGGAATAATAAATGATAATCTATCAAACAATATAATATCTCAACTACTTTTTTTAGAATCTAAAGATATTAAAAAAGAAATTTATTTATATATAAATTCTCCTGGAGGTTTGATAACTTCTGGAATGTCTATATATGACACTATGCAATTTATAAAACCTGATGTAAATACAATATGTATAGGACAAGCTTGTTCTATGGGAGCTTTTATATTAACAACTGGAACACGAGGAAAAAGATTTTCATTACCAAACTCAAGAATTATGATACATCAACCTATTGGACAATACAAAGGCCAAGCTACAGATATAGAAATACATGCAAATGAAATAATTCTTATAAAAAAAAAAATAAATAAAATAATGTCTAAACATACAGGAAAAAGTATAAAAAAAATAGAAAAAGATACAGAAAGAGATTATTTTATGTCTTCCAAACAAGCTTTAAAATATGGATTAATAGATAATATATTGAAAAAAAGAAAATAATTTTTAAAATTATAAAAAAAACGTATTTTAATAATTATAATATCATAAAAAATATTTTTTTTTAAATATATAGGAAAAAATATGAAAGAAAAAAATAATAATAATGTAAAAAAAAAAATATATTGTTCATTTTGTAATAAACATAAAAAAGAAATAAATAAATTAATTATAGGATTATATTCTTGTATATGTGATGAATGTATAAATACATTCGTAAAAATTATAAAAAAAGAAAATAAAAATAAAAAAAAAAAAAATATAAAAAAATATACTCCTATACAAATAAAAAAAAAATTAGACAAATATATAATAGGACAGGATGAAGCTAAAAAAATATTATCCGTAGCAGTTTATAATCATTATAAGAAAAATAAATATATAAAAAAAAATAAAAAAGAAAAAATTAAAATAGATAAAAGTAATATATTGTTAATAGGGCCTACTGGAAGTGGAAAAACTTTATTAGCACAGACACTATCTAAAATAATAAAAGTTCCTTTTATAATAGCTGACGCAACAACTTTAACTGAAGCAGGATATGTAGGAGAAGATGTAGAAAATATAATATATAGATTATTACAAAGTTGTAATTTTAATGTAAAAAAAGCTGAATCAGGAATAATATACATAGATGAAATAGATAAAATATCTAAAAAAACAGAAAATTTGTCTATTACTAGAGATGTTTCTGGTGAAGGTGTTCAGCAATCTTTATTAAAAATAATAGAAGGAACACACGCATTAATATCTCCTTCTGGAGGAAGAAAGCATCCTGACCAAGAACTAATAAAAGTAGATACATCAAAAATACTTTTTATTTTAGGAGGTACATTTTCTGGAATAAAAAAAATTATTTTAAAAAGAACAAAAAAAAAAAATAAATTAGGATTTAACAAAACATATAAAAGTAAAAAAAATAAAACAAAAAGAAATGTATTAAAAGAAATAATTACTAGAGATCTAATAAAATTTGGATTTATACCAGAATTTATAGGCAGAATTGCAATTATAACAGTATTAAAAAAATTAAACAAAAAAGATCTAATAGAAATATTGTGTAAACCAAAAAACTCTTTAATAAAACAATATAAAGAATTATTTAATATGGAGAAAATAAAATTAAAGTTTTCTAAAAGATCTATAAAAGAAATAGCTAAACAATCTATCTCTATTAAAACTGGATCTAGAGGTTTAAGATTAATATTAGAAAAAATTTTATTAAACATTATGTACGAAATACCATCAAAGAAAAATATAGAAAAAATACTAATTAACAAATCAGTTATAAATAAAAAATCCTTACCAATAATAATAAGAAAAAAAATATAAAAAATTTTATTATAATAAAAAAAAATATTTAATTTATTTAAAAATATTTTATTGACAAAGAAAATAAAAATTATACCAATAATTCTTAATCTTTTTATATTAAACAACTAATTTTTTTAAAAAATTAATGTATGCAGTTAATACTATAGAATAAATTCTAAAACTAAGAGAGAAATATATGAATTCTAAGTATAATAAAATAATACAAATGTCTTTGTTACCTCTTCGTGATATTGTAGTATATCCAAACATGATAATTTCGTTATTTATAGGAAGAAAAAAATCAATAAAATGTATAAAAAAAATTGTTAAAAACAAAGAAAAAATATTTTTATTAACACAAAAAGATCCTAATATAGATAAGCCTAAAGAAAAAGATTTGTTCAAAATAGGAACTATAGCAAAAATATTACAAATTTTAAAATTACCTAATGGAACAATAAAAATTTTAGTAGAAGGATTAAAAAGAGCTAAAATATGTGAATTAAAAAGAAATAAAGAATATTTTTTAGCTAATTTAAAATATATAAAAATAAAAAAAAGAAAAAATGAAGAAAATAAAGTTTTAATAAACACTTCTATAAAAAAATTTGAAGAATATATAAAAACAAATAAATTAATACAAACAGAAATAATAAATAACATTAAAAAAATAAAAAATATAGAAAAGTTATCAGATACTATTGCTTCATACATAAATTTAAAAGTAAAAGATAAACAAAATATATTAGAAATGTCTAATGCTAATAAAAGATTAGAGCATCTAATGGTAATAATGGAGTCAGAAATAAATCTTATAAAAATAGAAAAAAAAATAAGAAATAGAGTTAAAAAACAAATGGAGAAGAGTCAAAAAGAATACTATTTAAATGAACAAATGAAAGCTATACAAAAAGAACTAAACAAAATAGAAGATGTAGAAGATGAAGAAAAAACATTATTAAAAAAAATATCATTAATAAAAGCTCCTATAGAAATAAAAAACAAAATAAAAATAGAGCTAAAGAAACTTAAAACAATGCCATACATGTCTTCTGAATCTGCAGTAATAAAAAGCTACATAGATTGGATGATACAAGTTCCATGGAACAAAAGAGGAAAAATAAAAAGAAACTTATTAACAGCTAAAAAAATATTAGACAAAGATCATTATGGATTGAAAAAAGTAAAAGAAAGAGTAATAGAATATCTAGCTGTACAATTAAGATCAAAAAAAATTAATGGACCTATTTTATGTTTGGTAGGCCCTCCAGGTGTAGGAAAAACATCTTTAGGGCAATCTATAGCAAAAGCTACCGGTAGAAAATATATAAAAATGTCGTTAGGAGGAATAAGAGACGAAGCAGAAATTAGAGGTCACAGAAAAACATATATAGGATCTATGCCTGGTAAAATAATACAAAAAATGTCCAAAGTTGGAGTAAAAAATCCTCTTTTCTTATTAGATGAAATAGATAAAATATCATACGATAATAGAACAGATCCATATTCAGCTCTATTAGAAGTTTTAGATCCTGAACAAAATTTTGCATTTAACGATCATTATTTAGAAATAGACTATGATCTTTCAGAAGTAATGTTTATAGCAACTTCCAATACTTTAGATATACCGTATGCACTATTAGATAGAATGGAAATTTTAAGATTATCAGGATATACAGAAGAAGAAAAGTTACATATAGCTAATAAACATATAATACCAAAACAAATAAAAAAAAATGTTTTAAAAAAAAATGAAATAGAAATAGAAAAAAATGTTATATCAAATATAATAAGATATTATACCAAAGAGGCAGGTATAAGAAATTTAGAAAGAGAAATATCAAAAATATGTAGAAAAGTAGTAAAAATATTATTATTAAATAAAAAAATAAAAAAAATTAAAATAAATAAGAATAATGTAAAAAAATATTTGGGAATAAAAAAATTTGATTATGGTAAAACTTCTAGAAAAGATAAAATAGGGCAAGTATCAGGATTAGCATGGACAGAAGTAGGAGGAGAACTATTAAATATAGAAGCAGCATGTGTTCCTGGAAAAGGAAAACTTACTTATACTGGATCTTTAGGTAATGTAATGAAAGAATCAATACAAGCAGCATTAATAATAATTAGATCCCAGTCAGAAAAATTAGGAATAAAAAATAGTTTTTATGAAGATCATGATATACATGTACATGTACCTGATGGTGCAACTCCTAAAGATGGACCTAGTGCAGGAATCTCTATGTGCACAGCTATAACATCATGTTTAACAAAAAATCCAGTAAAATCTAACATTGCTATGACAGGAGAAATTACTTTACAAGGAAAAATATTGAATATAGGTGGTTTGAAAGAAAAATTATTAGCAGCTCATAGAGGTGGTATAAAAAAAGTATTAATACCTTATGAAAACAAAAGAGATTTAGAAAAAATACCAAAAAAAATTTTATTTGGATTAAAAATACATAAATTAAAAAAAATTGAAGAAGTATTAATTCTATCATTAAAAAACTTTCCATATAAAAATTTTAAAAATATAAAAAAAAAATAAAAAATATGCTGGCAAAAAAAATGATTGCCAGCTGAAATAATAAAAAAAACTAAAAGAATGTTAAAAAAATTTTTAATAAAAATAGTTATAACAATTGTAATTATATCATTTATGATTAATATTTTTTTTTAATTGTTTATTTTATAAAAAAAATTATAAAAATGTAATATAATTATAATAAAAACTAATATAAAAATAAAATTAAACAAAAAACGAATAGGATATTTTGTGCAACTATTTTATGAACTAAATTGGTATTTTTTAAAAGAATGGAAAAAATATGTTGGTGCTATAATTCTTCTAATTACAATATCTATATTACAGCTTATACCTCCAAAGTTAATGGGAATTTTAATAGACACTATAATAAAAAAAAAATATTCAGATAATAAAATATTTTATATAGTATTATTAATTTTTATAATATCTATTATAGTATACATATTAAGATATATGTGGAGAGTTTTATTATTTGGAGCATCTTATAAATTAGCAATAGATTTAAGAAGCAAAATATATAAATTTCTAAGTAAACAAAATTCTAATTTTTATTTAAAAAATAAAACTGGAGATTTAATATCAAAATCTACTAATGATGTAGACAGAGTAGTTTATGCAGCAGGAGAAGGTGTATTAACACTAGTAGATTCTATAGTAATTGGTTCATTAGTATTAATAGTTATGATATTTCAAATAAATTTTTATTTAACTATAATATCATTACTTCCTATGCCAATAATGGCTTATATAGTAAAAAAATATGGAGAAAAATTACATAAAAAATTTAAAAAATCTCAAGATGCATTTTCTATTTTAAATAGTAATACACAAGAATGCTTAACAAGCATAAGAATGATAAGATCATATGGATTAGAAACAATTAAATTAAAAAAATTTAAAAAAGTAATAAATAATGTAGGTAAAAAAAATATAGAAGTTTCAAAAGTAGATGCATTATTTGATCCTATAATACATATTTCCATATCTTTATCTAATCTATTATCTATAATATTAGGAGGAGTATTAGTAATAAAAAATCAAATTACTTTAGGAGAGTTAACCAGTTTTATTATGTATCTAGGGTTAATGATGTGGCCTATGTTAGCTTTAGCATGGATGTTTAATATAGCAGAAAGAGGAAAAGTATCTCTTATTAGAATAAAAAAGATTATTAAAGATAAAAAAATAAAAAGAAAAAATTTTGTAAAATTTCCAAAACATTATAAAAATATGTTAATAAAAATATACAAATTTAACTACAAAAATTCTAAAAATATTATTCTAAAAAATATTTATTTTAAAATAAAGTTAGGAAACACTATAGGTATATGCGGTCCAATAGGATCAGGAAAAACTACTTTACTAAATATAATACAAAATAATTTAAAATTATTAAAAGGTAAAATTATTTACAACAATGTATGTATAAAAAATATAAAAATAAGAGATTGGCGATCTAACTTATCAGTAGTTAATCAAAATAATTTCTTATTTTCTGATACTATTAAAAATAATATTCTAATAAGTAATCCAACATCTTCTAACAAAGATATAAAAAAAGTATCTAAATTAGCATATATACATAAAGACATATTATCGTTTCCAGATAAATACAAAACTAAAGTAGGAGAAAAAGGAATAATGTTATCCGGAGGACAAAAACAAAGGATATCTATAGCAAGGGCATTATTAACAAATTCTAAAATAATAATATTAGACGACGCTTTGTCTGCGGTAGATGGAAAAACTGAAAACAAAATATTAAAAAATATAAAGAAAAGTAAGAAAAAAAATACAACAATAATATTAGTATCGCATAAACTTTCTACTTTAATTAACTCAGACAAAATAATAGTTTTAAAAAATGGAAAAATAGATCAAATTGGAAACCATAAAAAATTAATAAAAGAAAAAAAATGGTATTATAAAATGTTTAAATATCAACAATTAAAAGAAAAACTAAAAAAAGAAATAAACGAAAGAGATTAAAATTTATATATGCAGAAAATAAAACTTATTTTTTCACCAATTTTAATAAGATTATTAAAATATGGAGCTTTTTATAAAAAAAAAATATTATACGTTGTTATATTATTATTATCTTCATCAGTTTGTGAAGTTTTGTGTCCTATATTAATAAGTTTTTTTATAAAAACTATTATAGATACTAATTCAATAAAAATTAAAACTTTTATACTAATAATTTCTAGTTTTGTTGTACTTCAAGTTATATCTGCATTATGTAATTATTTAGAAATAATAATATTTAGCAAAATATCTACAAAAATAGTTAAAAAAATTAGATTTAAAGTTATGAAATCTGCTTTAAATCAGCCGATCGAAACATTTGACATACAACCAATAGGTCAAATTGTTTCTAAAGTAACTAATGATACTGAAACTATAAAAGAATTGTATGAAAGAGTTATTCCTTCTACTATAAGAAATATAATATTAATAACAATAATATTAGTAACAATGTTTTTATTAGAATGGAAAATGGCTTGTATATCAATAATAATGTTTCCAATAATCACAACTATAATGATAATATATCAAAAATATAGTACACCAATAATAAGAAAACTTAGATCTTACATAGCAAAAATAAATAATATATTTAATGAAACAATAAATGGAATGCAAATAATACAACAATTTAATCAAGAAAAAACATTTTATAAAAAAATTAAAAAAATAAGTAAGTTACATTATTTATATAGAATGAAAATATTAAAATTAGATGGTTTTTTACTAAGACCTCTATTTAGCTTTTGTACTAATATAATATTATGTGGATTAATATTATTATTTAACTTTTTTCCAAAAGAAGTTTTTCACGTTAGTACTTTATATGTATTCATAAACTACTTAAATAGATTAAATGAACCAATGTTGTCTCTAATAAACCAACAGTCTACATTACAACAGTCTATAGTATCAGGAGAAAGAATATTTAAATTAATAGATTCTAAAAAACAAAAATATGGATTAAACAACAATCCAATTAGACATGGCAAAATATACATAAAAAATTTAAGTTTTAATTATTCAAACAAAAAAAAATATATATTAAAAAATATAAATATAAAAATAAAAAAAAAACAATTTGTGGCATTTGTAGGACATACTGGAAGCGGAAAAAGTACTTTAGCTAATTTAATAATAGGAAATTATAATATAAATAAAGGTAATATATACATAGATAATAAAAAAATAGAAGATATAAGTAATAAAATAATAACTAAAGATATAGGAATAGTTCAACAAGATCCATTTATTTTTACAGACACATTATTTAATAATATTGCATTAAATAGAAAAATATCTAGAAAAAAAATAATAAAAGTTATAAAAAATGTTAAGTTATATGATCTAATAAAAAAAAATAAAAAAGGAATTTACATGAAAATAAATGAAAAGGGAAACAATATTTCACAAGGACAAAAACAACTAATATCCATAGCAAGAATATTAGTAAAAAAACCAAAAATTTTAATATTAGATGAATCTACAGCAAATATAGATTCTAATACAGAAAAAAAAATACAAAAAATATTATTTAAAATAAAAAAAGATATAACTTTAATAATAATTGCACATAGATTATCTACTATAGTGAAAGCAGACAAAATATTTGTTTTCAACAAAGGCAAAATAATAGAAAAAGGAACTCACAAAGAATTAATGAGAAAAAAAAATTTTTATTGGAGAATGTATACACTACAAATTAACAGCATAAATATGTTTTAACAAAAAAAAATCTTCTATCAGCTTTAACTTAAGTACCTGATTTAATTTAAATTGGCTGCTTTTTTCCAAACCTGACCAAATATTTAAACCTTCAGAACATAAGGACTGACAGAAGATGCTAATAATTATATAGTATAATATTAAATAAAACAATAAGATTTTTAAATAAAAAATGTAATATGAAAAAATTTTAATATTACATTTTTAACAAAAATAATATATAATTATAAAATTATGAGTTATAAAATATTATCTAGAAAATACAGACCCAAATGTTTTACAGAAATAGCGGGTCAAAAATATATAATAAAATCAATATATAATAGTTTAAAATTAAAAAAAATACATCAATCATGGATTTTTTCTGGAGATAGTGGTATAGGAAAAACTACTATATCAAGACTTTTATCTAAAAGTTTAAGTTGCAAAACTGGTATAAAATATTTTTCTTGTTTAAAATGTAGCAATTGTATAGAAATATTAAATGGAAACTTTATAGATCTTATAGAGATTGATGCAGCGTCTAAAACTAAAGTAGAAGAAATTAAAGAAATTTTAGAAAATTCTAAATATCTTCCAATAAAAGGAAGATTTAAAATTTATATAATTGATGAAGTTCACATGTTGTCCAAATATAGTTTCAATGCTTTATTAAAAATTTTAGAAGAACCATATAAGCATACAAAATTTATATTAGCTACTACAAATATAAAAAAAATACCAGAAACAATAATTTCTAGATGCATATGTTTTAACTTAAAACAAGTTAACAAAAAACAAACTTATAAATATTTAAAAAATATATTGAACAAAGAAAATATAAAGATAGAAAAATGCGCAATGGAAACAATATATGAAGAGTCCAATGGAAATATAAGAAGCTCTCTAAATATAATAGAGCAAGCTATATTATTAGACAAAAATATAATAACAGAAAAAAACATAATAAATATATTAGGTATAATAGAACAAAAAAAAATATTTTTATTAATAAAATATTTAATGAAAAAAAACATTAATAAAGTTTTTGAAATATTAAATAAAATAAATGCATCTAACTTTCAATGGGAAATTATATTAGATAATATGTTAAAACTGTTACATCACTTTGCTATTTTAAAAAAATTTGGTTTTAGTATAGAAAATAAGACATATATGAAAAATTATAAAAATAAAATCAATAAAATGTTAAAAAATATAGAATTTTATAAAATATACAAATATTATAAAATTATGATAGAAGGGAAAAAAGAAATACAAATTTCTGTAAATCCTAGAATATGTGTAGAAATGACATTATTAAAAATCTTATAACAATAAAAAATAGGACTAAAAATGTTCACAAATGAAAAATTAGGAAATTTAATGAAACAGGCTCAACAAATGCAAGAAAAAATGACTAAAATGCAAGAAGAAATGGCTAAAATAGAAGTTACTGGAGAAGCTGGAGCTGGTTTAGTAAAAGTAACAATAAATGGAATACATAATTGCAGAAAAGTAGAAATTGATCCAACTTTATTAACAGAAGATGATAAAGAAATTTTAGAAGATTTAGCAACAGCTGCTTTTAATGACGCTTCTAGAAGAATATCTGAAGCTCAGAAAAAAAAAATGTCTAATATTTCTCATAATTCACAGTTATCAAATGGATTTAATTTCCCTTTTTAATTTTTTAAAAAATTTTTAATAATTGTTTAAAAATTTAAAACATTTTATAAATAAAAAAAATATTGAAAAAAAATATATTTTTTGCAAAATATTTAATAAAATTTTAATCAGGAAAAAACATGAAAGTAGAAAAATATTCATTTAAATCAGAATCAAAACAACTATTAAATTTGATGATACATTCTTTATATTCTAACAAAGAAATATTTCTAAGAGAATTAATATCGAATTCTTCTGATGCAATAGAAAAATCAAGATTTCTATTACTTTCACAAGAAAAGTTTTCGAATGTTAATATAAAGTATGAAATAAAAATATATTTAGATGAAAATAAAAAAAAAATAAAAATTAGTGATAATGGAATAGGAATGAAAAAAAAGGAAGTAATAAAAAATTTAGGAACTATTGCAAAATCAGGAACAAAATCTTTTATAAAATCTATAAAAAAAAATAAAAATAATGATTTTATAGGAAAATTTGGAGTTGGATTTTATTCATCTTTTATAGTATCTAAAAAAGTATATGTAGACACATTATCTATATATGAAAAAAATACTAAAAAAAGTATAATATGGAAATCATATGGTGATGGAGAATATTCAATAGAAAAATCAAAAAAAAAAGATGTAGGAACTGATGTAACACTATTTTTAAAAGATTCAGATAGCCATTTAACAAATTATTATACAATAAAAAATATTATAAAAAAATATTCAGATCATATAAACGTACCTATAAAAGTAAAAAAATATGATAAAAAAAACAATACATATGAATGGAAAAAAATAAATCTAGCTGAATCTTTATGGACATTAGAAAAAAAAAAAATTAGCAAAGAAAAATATATAAACTTTTATAAATATATAACAAATGATAATAATGTTCCTATTATATGGACTCATAATAAAGTAGAAGGAAACATAGAGTACATAATTATATTATATATACCATCTAAAGCCCCATGGGATATATGGAATAGAGAAAAAAAAAATGGTTTAAAATTATATGTAAACAAAGTATATATAATGGATAATGTAGAACAATTTTTACCAAATTATTTAAGATTTGTAAAAGGAATAATAGATACTAAAGACTTACCATTAAATGTATCTAGAGAAATACTTCAAGAAAACAAAAATATAGAAATTATAAAAAAAACCATCACAAAGAAAATATTAAAATTAATAAAAAATATTAATAAGAAAAAATATATAACTTTTTGGAAAGAATTCGGTTCTATAATAAAAGAAGGTATAGCTGAAGATATAGAAAATAAAGAACTAATTTGTGATTTGTTATTATTTTCCTCTATAAGAACTAATAATGAAAATAAATATTTGTCTTTAAAAAAATATATTAAAAACATGAAAAAAACCCAAAAAAATATATATTTCATTACTTCAGATAATTACAAATCAGCAATAAACAGTCCTCATTTAGAAATTTTTAAAAACAAAAAAATAGACGTTTTAATACTTCATGAAAGAATAGATGAATGGATGATGAATTATTTAACAGAATTTAGAGGAATAAAATTTCAATCTGTTAGTAAATTTGATGAAGAATTAAACAATATTGCAAATAAAAAAAATAAAGATATAGAAGAACCTAACAACCAAATAAAACAAACAATAAAAAAAATAGAAAAAATATTAAAAAATAAAATAAAAAAAGTAAATTTAACACACAAATTTTCAGAAACTGCTTCAGCTCTTACAACAGATTCAAATGAAATGAGCACTCAAATGGCAAAACTGTTTTCTGCGGCAGGACAAAAAGTACCTGAAATAAAATATATTTTTGAAATAAATCCAAACCACAAATTTATAAAAAAAATTTCTAAAATAAAAGATAAAAAATATTTTAAAGAAGCAGTGAAAATGTTATTTGAACAATCTCTTTTAAACGAAAAAGGATCTTTAGAAGAACCTAATAAATTTGTAAAAAGAATAAATTATTTATTAACAAAAAAAATTATTTAACAAAAATGTCAACTTAAATATAAAAAATAAAAAATATGAAAATAATTATACTAGGAGCTCCAGGTAGCGGTAAAGGCACTCAAGCAAATATAATATCAAAAAAATATTATATAAAAAAAATATCTTTAGGAGAAATATTTAGAAAAAATATAAAAAAAAAAATTATTTAGGAAGAATTATTAAAAAAAGAATTGAAAGCGGAAAATTAGTAGACGACAAAATATCTATAATGTTAATAAAAAAAAGAGTTTCTAAAAAAGACTGTAAATTAGGATATATACTTGATGGTTTTCCTAGAACATTAAATCAAGTAAAAAATATATTTTCTACAAATATTAAAATAGATTGTATAATAGAAATTATAACACATGAAAAAACAATATTAGAAAGAATATCTGGTAGATTAGTACATGAAAATTCTGGTAGAACATATCATAAAATATTTTTTCCTCCCATAATTAAAAATAAAGATAATATAACTGGAGAAAAACTAACAAGAAGAAAAGATGATAAAGTAAAAATAGTTAAAAAAAGATTAAAGGAATATAATAAAGAAATAAAAAAAATAAGAAAATATTTTATAAAAAAAATATCAAAAAAAAAAAAAAATTATTATAAAATAGATGGAAATTTAGAAAAAGATGCAATAACAAAAAATATAATAAAAATAATAGAAAATATATAATTTTTTTTGCACTCTACAAGATTCGAACTTGTGACCCACGGCTTAGAAGGCCGTTGCTCTATCCAACTGAGCTAAGAGTGCATTATTTTATATAGTTGTACATTTAAAATATAAGAATGCATTTTTTTTATAAAATTTGCAAGAACTTTTTAAAAATTATACTATAATTTTTTTAAAAACAGAGAAAAAAAAATGTTAAATAAAATAATAAATGGAAAAAAAATATCAAAATATCTACAAGAAAAAATTAAAAAAAAAATAGAGAAAAAAATAAAAAATGGAAAAAGACCACCAGGAATAGCAGTAATATCAGTAGGAAACAATGAATCTTCTAAAATATATGTAAAAAAAAAAAAAAATGCATGTAAAAAAGTAGGATTTATATTTAAGTATTGGAATTTTGAAAACTCTGTAAAAGAAACAGAAATATTAAGATTAATAAAAAGTTTAAATAAAAATATAGAAGTAGATGGAATATTAGTACAACTTCCGTTACCAAAGCATATTAATTATAAAAAAGTAATATGTACTATTTCATATAAAAAAGATGTAGATGGTCTTCATCCATATAACGCTGGTCGTTTATTCCAAAAAAATTCTATAATTAAACCTTGTACTCCAAAAGGAATAATGACATTAATAAAAAAATATAAAATAAAAATTGTAGGTCTTAATGCAGTTATAATAGGATCTTCTAACATAGTAGGAAGACCAATAAGCATGGAACTTTTAACATCTGGATGCACAATAACTATAACAAATAAATATACAGAAAATTTAATAAATTACACAAAAAACGCAGATTTGTTAGTAGTAGCAATAGGAAAACCAAATTTTATAAAAAAGTCTTGGGTGAAAAAGAACTCTATAATATTTGATGTTGGAATTAATAAAACAATAGATGGTAGAATTACTGGAGATGTACATTTTGAATCAGTATACAAAAAAATATCTTATATAACTCCAGTTCCAGGAGGGGTAGGTCCTATGACAGTAGTTTCATTATTAGAAAATACATTAATACCATATAAAAAGTATTATAAAAATTAATTTTAAACTATTTTTGTTTAACTTTCCAAAAAGTTTGATCATTATTATCTTCTAACAAAAATCCTATTGAATTAATTCTTTTTCTAATACAGTCAGATTTACTCCAATTTTTATTTTTTCTAGACAATGATCTTATGTGTATTAAAATTTCTACTTTATAAATAGAAATTTTATTTTTAATTATTTTAAAATTATATTTTTTAAAAAAATCATTACAATTTAAATAAAAAAAACCTAATATTCTTCCTAAATAAATTAATTTTGTAGCTAAAATGTTTGAATTAGTAGTATTAACATTTTTTTCTATATTTATTTTTTTAGCAATATTAAATAATATAGAAATTGCCTTTGGAGTGTTAAAATCATCATTCATTGCATTCACGAACTTTTTATGAAAAATATCAGATTCTTTTGTAATAGAATTGTTAGTTTTTGTATTTAATATAGAATAATATAACCTTTCTACAGACAATCTAGATATTTTAAAACTATATTTATTATAAATTAACGGCTTTCTATAATGAGTAGATAAAAAAAAATATCTTATAGTATCAGAATCATAATTTAACATAGCTTGTTTTAAACTATAATTATTATTTAAAGACTTGGACATTTTAAGTTTATTAAAAATTAATAAACCAGAATGTATCCAATAATTAACATATTTTTTATTTTTTAAAAAACAAGAAGATTGAGATCTTTGATTTTCATGATGAGGAAATAATAAATCTAAACCACCTCCATGTATATCTAAAACTTTACCACAATATTTATAACTTAATGCAGAACATTCAATATGCCATCCAGGCCTTCCATAACCCCATGGTGATTTCCATACTACTTTATTAATGTACTTTTTATCATTTATATCTACTAGTTTCCATAAAACAAAATCTTGACTTTTTTTTTTATTCAAAAAGTTAAAATCATCACTATTATTTATTAAATTAGATAATACCTGCTTAGATAGTTTTCCATATGAATCAAAACTAGATATAGAAAACATAACATCACCATTATTAGATATATATGCGTTATTTAAATCTAATAATTTTTTTATAAATTTAATTATTATTTTTATATTTTTTGTAACTCTAGGTTCAAATTTAGGTGGTAAAATATTTAAATTTAAAAAATCGTTCTTCATGTTCTTAATCATTCTGTTTGTTAGAGAAAAAACATTTTCATTATTTTCTAAAGATCTTTTAATTATTTTATCATCTATATCAGTAATATTTCTAATATATTTAACTTTATATCCAATATACTTTAAATATCTTATTAACATATCAAAAACTATAAAAGTTCTACCATGACCTAAATGACAAAGATCATAAACAGTAATTCCACACACATAAATAATAACCTTTTTAAAAAAAAAGGTTTTAAATTTTTCTTTAGAATTTTTTAAAATATTAAAAATCTTCAACATAAATATCTCTAAAAAATATATTATAAGATCCTGGCAATTGCCTACTCTCACACAAGGAGACCTTGTAATACCATCGGTGTTGAAATGTTTCACTTCTGAGTTCGGTATGGATTCAGGTGGTACCATAACACTATATTACCAGGATCTAAAAAAAATAGTTCAAAAAAAATTATGCATAAAATTTTTTATAAAATAACAGAAAAAAACAAAACTAATAAAACATTTCTGGTGTTGTAAGGTTAAGCCTCTCAGGTAAATTAGTACTAGTTAGCTAAACATGTCGCCATGATTACACACCTAGCCTATCAACGTTGTAGTCTACAACAACCTTTAAGTAAACTAAAATTATTTAGTTTAGGGAAGACTAATCTTAGGGTAAGTTTCGTGTTTAGATGCTTTCAGCACTTATCTTTTCCGTATTTAGCTACCGGGCAATGCCATTGGCATGACAACCCGAACACCAGTGATACGTCCACTTCGGTCCTCTCGTACTAGAAGCAGATCCCTTCAATCTTCCTGCGCCCACGACAGATAGGGACCGAACTGTCTCACGACGTTCTAAACCCAGCTCGCGTACCACTTTAAATGGCGAACAGCCATACCCTTGGGACCTGCTCCAGCCCCAGGATGTGATGAGCCGACATCGAGGTGCCAAACACCGCCGTCGATATGAACTCTTGGGCGGTATTAGCCTGTTATCCCCGGAGTACCTTTTATTTGTTGAGCGATGGCCTTTCCATACAGAACCACCGGATCACTAAGACCTGCTTTCGCATCTGCTCGCGCTATCACGCTTACAGTTAAACTGGCTTATGCCTTTACACTAAACTTACGATTTCCGACCGTAATTAGCCAATCTTTGTGCTCCTCCGTTACTCTTTGGGAGGAGACCGCCCCAGTCAAACTACCCACCAGACAATGTCTCTATACCGGATAACGGATATTAGATTAGAATAATAAATTCTAAAGGGTGGTATTTCAATTTTTGACTCTAACTAACCTGACGATTAATTTTCATAGTCTTCCACCTATTCTACACATCAAAAGTCATTATTCAATGTCAAGCTATAGTAAAGGTTCACGGGGTCTTTCCGTCTTGCCGCGGGTATACTGCATCTTCACAGCAATTTCAATTTCACTGAGTCTCGGGTGGAGACAGTCTAGCCATCATTACGCCATTCGTGCAGGTCGGAACTTACCCGACAAGGAATTTCGCTACCTTAGGACCGTTATAGTTACGGCCGCCGTTTACCGGGGCTTCAATCTAGAGCTTCAGAATAAATTCTTAACACTTTTTATTAACCTTCCGGCACCGGGCAGGCGTCACACCGTATACTTCCACTTTCGTGTTTGCACAGTGCTGTGTTTTTAATAAACAGTTGCAGCTAGCTGGTGTCTTAGACTAGTTTCAGCTATAAAAGTAAATTTTTTCACATAATACTAGCGTGCCTTCTCCCGAAGTTACGGCACCATTTTGCCTAGTTCCTTCACCCGAGTTCTCTCAAGCGCTTTAGTATTCTCTACCCAACTACCTGTGTTGGTTTGTGGTACGATTTTATTTTACATAAAGTTTAGAGGATTTTCTTGGAAGCATGGTGTTAATCACTTCATTATTTACATAACTAGTCATCACGCCTTAGATTAAAAAATGATCGGATTTACCTAATCATTAACTCCTACACGATTAAACCAGGATTTCCAACACCTGGATGATCTAACCTTCTCCGTCACCCCATCACAGTAAAATAAAGAACAGGAATATTAACCTGTAATCCATCGATTACGCTTCTCAGCCTCACCTTAGGTGTCGCCTTACCCTGCCCCGATTAACGTTGGACAGGAAACCTTAGTCTTTCAGCGAGCAAGTTTTTCACTTGCTTTATCGTTACTTATGTCAGCATTCGCACTTCTGATACCTCCAGCATATTTTACAATACACCTTCTACAGCTTACAGAACGCTCCCCTACCCAATAAAAAATACTTATATTAATAAAAAATAAAAATATTAATTTATTGCCATAGCTTCGGTGTATAATTTAGCCCCGTTAAATCTTCCGCGCAAGACGACTTGACTAGTGAGCTTTTACGCTTTCTTTAAATGATGGCTGCTTCTAAGCCAACATCCTAGCTGTTTATGCCTTCTCACATCGTTTACCACTTAACTATAACTTAGGGACCTTAGCTAATGGTCTGGGTTGTTTCCCTCTCCACAACGAACGTTAGCACCCGCTGTGTGTCTCCCATGATAACATTATACGGTATTCGGAGTTTGCATCGGTTTGGTAGGCCTAGACGACCCCTAGCCGAAACAGTGCTCTACCCCCGCAGATGAATTACATGAGGCGCTACCTAAATAGCTTTCGGGGAGAACCAGCTATCTCCCGGTTTGATTGGCCTTTCACCCCTAACCACAGATCATCCGCTAATTTTTCAACATTAGTCGGTTCGGTCCTCCAGTTAGTTTTACCTAACCTTCAACCTGTCCATGGCTAGATCACCGGGTTTCGGGTCTGTATCCTGAAACTAAATAGCCATATTTAAGACTCGGTTTCCCTGCGGCTCCCTTATTTAAGTTAACCTCGCTACAGAATACAAGTCGCTGACCCATTATACAAAAGGTACGCAGTCACCATTTAAAAAAATAATACAAAAAATTTATAAAAGGCTCCTACTGCTTGTACGTATATGGTTTCAGGATCTATTTCACTCCCCTTACCGGGGTTCTTTTCGCCTTTCCCTTACGGTACTTTGTTCACTATCGGTCAGTCAGTAGTATTTAGCCTTAGAGGATGGTCCCCCTATCTTCAAACAAGATTTCACGTGTCTCGTTCTACTTTTTGAGTAAATAATAATTATGATTTTTGTATACTGGGCTATCACCAATTATTACCAATTTTTCCAAATTGTTCTACTAATCTTAATTAATATTTTTTACTCTGGCTTTTCCCATTTCGCTCGCCGCTACTTAGGGAATCTCAATTGATTTCTTTTCCTCAAGGTAATAAGATGTTTCAGTTCCCTTGGTTCGCTTTTTTAATCTATATATTCAATTAAAAATGATGATATTATTCATCAGGTTTCCCCATTCGGATATTACCGGTTACAAGCGCTTCTTATCAACTCACCGATACTTTTCGCAGATTAGCACGTCCTTCATCGCCTCTGACTGCCAAGGCATTCACCATATACGCTTTAATGCTTAACCTTACAACCCACAAATGTTTTACTTATATTATTTTAATAAAAAATATAATTAAAAATTTTGTTTAATTCTGATTTTTTAAAGAGCATTATTATTAATTTAACTATATAAAATTAAATTAACAATAACATGAAAAGATAAAATAGTATAGTAAAAATTAATAATTATTGTCCCCTAGGGGATTTGAACCCCTGTTGCCGCCGTGAAAGGGCAGTGTCCTGGACCTCTAGACGAAGGGGACTAAAACATTAAAATTAAATTTTTTCAACAATAAAATTTTGTATACTACAAATATTAATACTACATAATGAAAAAAAAGAGTCAAGAAGTTTATTAAATTATTTTTATTAAAAAAACTAATTTTTTTTATTTTTTAGCTTTTTTATGGTCTTTTCTACATCAGGAAATTTTTTATGCCATAAAAAACAAGAATGAGCGGCTTGGCTTACAAGCATACCTATACCATCTTTTAGATAAAAGGCTCCATATTTTTTGCATAATTTTAAAAAAGGAGTATGTTCTCCATTTTTCTTAAAATATAAATCATAACAACGAACATTTTTTGAAATAATACATTTAGGAATATCTGGAACTTTATTAAATATTCCACTAGAAGTAGCATTTATTATTAAATTAAAATTATATTTTATTATTTCATTTTTATTTACACAAAATATGTTACCAAAATTACTAAATTTTTCTGATAAAATTTTTGATTTATAAAAAGTTCTATTATATATATATAATTTATTATTTTTAGAAATTAAATTAGGAACTATTCCATATGCAGCACCTCCTGAACCAATTATTAAAATATTATTATTTTTTTTCAAAAATTTTAACCTAATTAAATCATCTAAAATTCCTATTCCATCAGTATTATCTCCAAGTAAAAATTTTTTTTTAACTTTTTTTAAAGTATTTACTGATTGAGAAATTTTCGCTCTTTTAGTCAAAAAATTTGTATATTTTATAACTTCTTTTTTGAACGGTGTTGTTACGTTTGCTCCTAAATTATACTTTTTTTTAAAAAACTTGTTTAAAAATTCTTTTAAATCATTTTTAGGAGTTAATGTAGTATTATAAAAATATTTAATATTTATCTGTTTAGAAAAAATTTTATGAATTATTGGAGATAAAGAATGACTTACAGGATTTCCAAAAAGAGAAAAAAAAATATTATTTGAACTAATCATTTCTAATATATTCTCCATTTATAATATTTATTATTGTAGAAGGACTTTTTTTTAAATTTACATAACCGTTCATAATACAAATTTTTTTTCCAAATTGACATAAAATCTCTTTTATATTTCTACAAGGTTTAAAACCACTTAAATTAGCACTAGTAGATATTATAGCTTTACCAAAATTTTTACATAAACTTTTCACAAATTTATTTTTTGTTATTCTAACAGCAACAAATTTTGAGTTCCCTCTTATATATAATGAAACATTTTTTTTAGCTGGATGTAAAAGAGTAAAGTTTCCAGGCCAAAGTTTATAAAATTTTCTAATATTTTTCTTTGGAACATTTTTTATAGATATATATTTTTTTATATATTTATAATCAGATGATATTATTATAAGACCTTTATCAACACTTCTATTTTTTATTTTTAACAAATTTATAATAGCTTTATCATTGTCAGGATCACATCCAAGCCCAAATACTGACTCAGTGGGATATATAATTAATTTACCATTTTTTAAATTAATTACACACTTGTTAATATTTTTTTGACATTCAATATACATAAAAAATTATGTTTATATTAAATTAAAATATTATAAAAACATATATAATAATTTTATATTGATTTATTTTATTTAATTTAAGATAATAAAAATTATGTAAATAAAAAATAATATCATATAAAAAAATTATTTGAAATAAAAAGTATAATAAAAAACTATAAAAAACAAAAATATTATGAAGATATTTAAAATATTGAAATATCCTAATAAAAAATTAAGATATATTTCCAAACCTGTTATAAAAATAGATAAAAATATTCATAACATAATAGATAGAATGTTCAAAACTATGATATTAGAAAATGGAATAGGATTATCTGCTATACAAGTTGGGATACCATTACAAATAATTACAATATTAGATACAAAAAACATTAATAATAAAATTACTATAATAAACCCTAAAATAATAAAAAAAAAAAAAAAAATATTAGAAAGTGAAGGATGTCTTTCATTTCCTAATCAGTATGCTTATGTTCCAAGATATAAATATTTAAATATAAAAGCTTTAAATTATTTTGGAAAAAATATAGTAATAAATGCAAAATCTATTATGTCGATATGTATCCAACATGAGATTGATCACTTATTAGGAAAACTTTTTATAGATTATCTTTCTGATTTAAAAAAAAATATTATAAAAAAAAAAATGAAAAAAATGTATAGAAAAATAAAATGAAAAAAAAAAAAAAACTAAAAATAGTTTTCGCAGGAACAACTAATTTT
Source organism: Buchnera aphidicola (Ceratovacuna japonica) (assembly GCA_024349705.1). GTDB lineage: Bacteria > Pseudomonadota > Gammaproteobacteria > Enterobacterales > Enterobacteriaceae > Buchnera_G > Buchnera_G aphidicola_BH. Next base: position 354,154 of record AP026065.1, read on the forward strand.
TCTAAAAAACATTTAAAAGCTCTAATAAAATCTAATTATGAAATAGTGAAAGTAATAACAAAAAAAAAATTTTTTAAAAAAAAATATATATCTGAAGTAGAAAAAATTGCAAAAAAAAATTATATTTCAATAATATCAGAAAATAATTTAAATGACTTAAAAATAATAAAAGAAATAAAAAAAGAAAAACCAGATATAATGATAATAGTTGCATATGGTATTAAAATACCTAAACAAATAATAAAAATATTTCCATTAAAAGCAATAAATATACATCCATCTATTTTACCAAGGTGGAGAGGAGCCTCTCCTATACAAAGAGCAATATTAAATGGAGACAAAATAACTGGAGTTAGCACTATATTAATAAATCAAAAAATTGATTCAGGAGATATATTAAATAAAAAAATATGCAAAATAGAAAAAAAAGATACGTTTTTAAGTTTATCTAAAAAATTATGTAATATTGGAATAAAATCTATGTTTTTGACTTTAAAAAACATTAATATAAAAAAAATATATAAACAAAAAAATATAAAAAATAAAAATTTATATGCAACTAAAATAAACAAGTCAGAAACTAAATTAATATGGTCTAAAAAAGCAAAATATTTAGAAAGATCTATAAGAGCTTTTTTTCCAAAACCTGGAAGTTATTTTATATATAAAAAAAAAAGAGTTAAAGTTATTAAATCTGAAATATTATTTTCTAAAAAAAAATATTCATGTGGAAAAATATTAAAAATTTCAAAAAATGGAATATATATAGGAACTAAAAAAAATTGTTTAATAATAAAAAAAATACAAATAGAAGGAAAAAAAATAATAAATTCTATAGAAATATATAATGGATATAAAAATTTTTTCAAATCTGGAAGTACTATCAAATAAAAAATAAATTTTATAGAAAAAATTTATATAAATAATAGTTATAAAAAAATAACTATTATTTATATTTTTTTATATATAAGATATTTATACATTTTTATGATTTTTTTTTAATAACATTATTTTTTTTTCTGTCTACTAGCTCTATATAAGACATTAAAGAGTTATCACCTTTTCTAAATCCACATTTTAAAATTCTAGTATATCCACCTTTTCTTTCAAAAAAAAATGGAGCTATATCAACAAAAAGTTTTTTAACAATATCCAAATTTCTTATTCTAGAGAAAACAATTCTTCTATTATGTACAGAATCTTTCTTAGAAATAGTAATTATCCTTTCTGAAAATCTTCTTAACTCTTTAGCTTTTGCAAGAGTAGTTTTAATTCTTTCATATTTAAATAAAGAACATATCATATTTCTAATCATAGATTTAAAATGACTTCTGGTTCTATTAAACTTTTTACCAGATTTTTTATGTCTCATAAAAAAATTCTCCAAAAAATATAATGTTTATAAAAAATTTAAAAATAATTATAAAAAAATTATTCTAATAAATCTTTAGGAGGCCAATTTTTTAATTGTGTTCCTAAAAACAAATTTTTAGAAGAAAGAACATCTTTTATTTCAGTAAGAGATTTTTTTCCTAAATTAGGAGTTTTTAATAACTCTACTTCTGTTTTTTGTATTAAATCACCTATGTAATGTATAGACTCAGATTTTAAACAATTAGCTGATCTAACAGTTAATTCTAAATCATCTACAGGTCTTAACAATGCTGGATCAAATTTAGGTTTTTTTTCTTTAACTTTATCCTGCTTAAGATCTCTTAAATATATAAATGATTCTAATTGTTCGTATAAAATTGTAGAAGCATATCTTATTGCACTTTCTGGGTCTATTGTTCCATTAGTTTCTATAAATATAATTAATTTATCTAAATCAGTTCTTTGTTTAACTCTAGCTGACTCTACATTATAAGATATATGATTAATAGGACTATACCAAGCATCAAGTAAAATTCTTCCCAAAGAAGCATCTCTGTTTTCATCATTTACTCTAGAAGATGCCGGAGAATATCCTATACCTTTTTCTACTTTCATTCTTATTTTAATAGATGAGTTTTTAGAAGTCAGACTACAAATAAAATGTTTTAATTTTGTTATTTCTATGTCTCCATTATGAGAAATGTCTGAAGCAATAACTTTACACTCTCCATGCTTTTCTATAGTAATAAATGAAAAATCTTTACTATGCATCTTTATTGGAAGATCTTTTATATTTAGTAATATATCTATTATATCTTCTTTCACACCATCTTTAGTACTATATTCATGTAAAATTCCTTCTATATACACTTCTGTAATTGCACATCCAGGAATAGAAGACAACAATATTCTTCTTAAAGCATTCCCCAAAGTATGACCAAATCCTCTTTCTAAAGGTTCTAAAGTTACTCTAGATTTATTAGAACTAATTTTTTTTATATCAACTACTTTGGGTTTTAATAGTGTAGAGATAAAACTGTGATACATAATACCTCCATTATTAAATTAAAACAAATATTATTTAGAATAAAATTCAACTATAAGATGCTCATTAATATCAGAGGACAAATCATTTCTTTCAGGAATTTGTTTAAAAGTACCAACCATATTAGAAACATTTACATCTACCCACAAAAATTTCTCGTATTGCTTAGAAATTTCTAAAGAAGCTTTTATTCTAGATTGTTTTTTAGCGCTTTTTTTTATTTCTATTACATCATTTATATTTACTTGATACGATGGAATATTTACTATACTGTTATTAACTAAAATAGATTTATGATTAACTAACTGTCTAGATTCTGATCTAGTACTTCCAAAACCCATCCTATATACTATATTATCCAATCTTCTTTCTAATAATATCAATAAGTTTTCTCCAGTATTACCTTTTATTTTAGACGCTTTTTTATAATAATTTCTAAATTGTTTTTCTAAAATTCCATATAATCTTTTTACTTTTTGCTTTTCTCTAAATTGTACACCATAATCTGAAATTCTATTTTTTTTAATACCATGCTGTCCTGGAAAACTAGAAATTTTACATTTAGTATCTATAGATCTTAATCCTGATTTTAAAAATAAATCAGTTCCTTCTCTTCTGCTCAATCTTAATTTAGGTCCTAAATATTTTGCCATTTGTTTTTCCTAATGATAAAGTTTATACTCTTCTTTTTTTTGGAGGTCTACATCCATTATGAGGTATAGGAGTTACATCAATAATATTTGTTATATTAAATCCTATAGAATTAAAAGCTCTTATTGCTGACTCTCTTCCAGGACCTGGACCTTTTACCATAATTTCTAAATTTTTTATATTATAAGGCTTTACTAATTCCGCACATTTTTCAGCTGCTATTTGAGCTGCAAATGGAGTAGATTTTCTAGATCCTCTAAAACCAGATCCTCCAGCTGTAGCCCATCCTAATGTATTTCCTTTTTTATCTGTAATAGAAACAATAGTGTTATTGAAAGAAGCATGAATATGAGCTATTCCATCTGTAACATATTTTTTAATCTTTTTTTTATATTTTGTTGAACTTTTTTTCATTTTCAATACTCATTTTTAATATAATAAATTATTTTTTTAATATTTTTCTAGGTCCTTTTCTAGTTCTAGCGTTTGTTTTAGTTCTTTGTCCTCTTACTGGAAGTCCTTTTCTATGCCTTAAACCTCTATAACAACCTAAATCCATTAATCTTTTTATACACAATTTATTTTTTCTTCTTAGATCACCTTCTATTATAAATTTAGATACTTTTTCTCTTAGTAAATCTAATGTTTTATCATCTAATGAACCTATTTTTGAAAAATATGATATATTTAAATTTTTACAAATATAATTGGCTCTAGATATTCCAATTCCATATATCATACTTAATGCTATATTTACATGTTTATTATTTTCTATGTTAATGCCTTGAATACGAATCATATTTAATCTAGTTCCTAATTTTAAAAAATTAAAAAAAAATAAAAAATTAACCCTGTCTTTGTTTATGTTTTTTATCACTTTTACAAGTTACAATTATTACATTATTTCTTTTTACTATTTTACATAATTTACACATCTTTTTAACTGAAGTTCTAACTTTCATATATAAACCTTTAATTAAAAAAAATTATTTTTAACATTTTTATTATATTTCTTAAAATTTTTATAATACATATTTGAAACAATAATATTTTGCACTTGACTTATACAATCTATAATAACTACAACTACTATTAATAAAGAAGTTCCTCCAAAATACAAATTAGAATTTAAAAAATATTTTATAAATTCTGGAACCATACAAACAAAAGATATATATAAAGAACCTATAAAAGTCAATTTTGTGACAATATTACCAATATATTCAGAAGTTTTATTTCCTGGTCTAATTCCTTTTATAAAAGCTCCAGATTTTTTTAAATTTTCTGAAGTATCTTTAGAATTAAATGTCAAATTAGTATAAAAAAAACAAAAAAATATAATTAAAAAAACATAACTAAATATATAAAAAAAGCTATTTGGTTGCAAGTACTGCAAGAAATTTTCAAGAAAATAACTTCTATGAAAACTAACTATCCAAGAAAAAATAGTATATGGAAGTACAACTATACTTGATGCAAATATAGCTGGTATTACGCCAACTATGTTTACCTTTATAGGTAAATGACTTATATTATTAGAAGAATATGATCTTTTACTATTATTAGTGTTAGCATATTGAACATATATTTTATAATAACTTCTTTCTATAAAAGTGACAAAAAAAATTACTGAAAAAATAAAAAATATTAAAAACAAAAACATAAAATAACTAATATTGTCTAATCTAACTTTTTCTATTATACTAATAATAGAATGAGGAATACCAGATATTATTCCTAAAAATATTATTATTGATATTCCATTTCCGATACCATATTTAGTAATTAATTCTCCAAGCCATATTAAAAACATAGTTCCTGTAATTAAACTAAAAGTAGATAAAACATAAAAATATATTCCTGGGTTAATAACTAAATCTTTAAAAAAGTAAATATGAGGTAAACTTATAGATATGCAAATGGACTGAATAATAGATATAAGAAAAGATAAATATTTAGTATATTTATTAATTTGTCTTTTTCCAATTTCTCCATTTTTTTTCATATTTTTAAATTTAGAATTAACAAAAGTAAGAAGTTGAACAATTATAGATGAAGATATATATGGCATTATACCTAAAGAAAAAATAGATGCTTTACCAATAGATCCCCCAGAAAATACATTTAACATATCTAATAAATTACTACTATTTTGATATAATATTTTTGATAATACTTCTACATTAATACCTGGGACTGGTATTAAAGATCCTATTCTAAATACAATAACTGCTATTATTAAAAAAAAAATTCTGTTTTTTAATTCATTTTCACTTCTACAAAAATTTTTATTAGATAATTTTTTAATTTTATTATTTAATTTATTTAACATAATATATATTATATTACCTATTTTATTTCACCACCAAGATTTTTTATTATAGAGGATATTTTTTTTGTAGTTTTCAAGCCTTCAATAATAATCGACTTATTTATATTTATATCTCCTATGATCTTTACATGTTTTGTATTTTTTTTAACAATACCATTAATTTTTAACAAATTTAAATTTATTACATCATATTTTTTTAATAAATCTTTTATTCTACAAAATTTTACTTCTTTAGTAAAAATATTTTTTTTAGATGTAAAACCAAATTTTGGCGATCTTTTATATAAAGGCGTTTGACCGCCTTCAAAACCTATCCTTATTGAAGATCCTTTTCTAGATTTTTGACCTTTATGGCCTCTTCCGCAAGTCTTTCCTAATCCAGAACCTATTCCTCTTCCACATCTTTTTTTTCTTTTTGATCTTTCCTGATATAATATTATATTTTTAAATAACATAAAAAATTATAATTCCTCTATTTTAAGCATATAACTTATTTTATTTATCATACCAGAAATAGAAAGATTATTATAAAATTTTTTACAACTTCCTATTTTTTTTAAACCAAGACATAACAAAGTTAATTTATGTTTAGGTAGTATTCCTATAGAACTTCTAACTTGAGTAATTTTCAATTTTTTAAATTTCATATTTTTAACTTCTTCTAAAAAATATATTTATTTTTTTATTTCTTTTTTTTGAAACTATCTCAGGAGATTGCATATTTTTTAAACCATTTATAGTAGCTCTAACTACATTTATAGGATTAGTTGATCCATAAGTTTTAGCTAATACATTAAATACTCCTGATACTTCAAAAACAGCTCTCATAGCACCACCAGCAATTATTCCAGTACCATCAGAAGCTGGCTTCATAAAAATTGTAGAACTAGTAAAAGTTTCTTTTATAGAATATTGTAATGTATTTTTGTTTAAAAAAAAAGAAATCATATTTTTTCTAGCTTTTTCCATGGCTTTTTGTATAGCAGAAGGAACTTCTTTAGATTTTCCATAACCAAAACCTACTTTTCCATTTTTATTTCCTACTACGGTTAAAGCTGTAAAAGAAAAAACTCTACCACCTTTAACAGTTTTAGAAACTCTATTAACTGAAATAAGCTTCTCTTGAAATTCATTAATTTTTTTATTATCTGTATATTTCATAAAATTCCTAAAATTTTAGACCATATTTTCTAGCTGAATCAGCTAATGCTTTAATTCTTCCATGATATTTAAATCCAGAACGATCAAATGAAACTTTTTGTATTCCATTTTTTATAGATCTTATGGCTATTTTTTTTCCAATAAACTTGGCTGACTTTTTATTTCCAGAATAAAAAAAATTTTTTTTTATCTTTTTTTCTAATGTAGAAGCAGAAACTATAACATTACTATCTGAAGAAATTATCTGAGCATAAATATTACGAGAACTTTTATGAACTACCAATCTAATATTTTTTAACTTTTTTCTATATCTTAAAAATCTCTTAGTTCTGGCATATTTTTTTTTTAATAAACTCATATTATTTCTTTTTAGCCTCTTTTCTTCTTATTACTTCATCTTTATAATGAATTCCTTTCCCTTTATAAGGTTCCGGAATTTTGTATGAGCGTAAAATTGCTGCAGTTTGAAAAACTAGTTGTTTGTTTACACCACTTAAAATAATTTTAGTAGAAGAACTACAATCTGCAAAAACTCCATTAGGTAATTTATACTTTATTATATGAGAGTATCCTAAATACAAATTTATTATATTTTCAGTTAAAGCAACTTTATAACCAACACCAGATAATATCAAAATTTTAAAAAATTTATTTTTAACTCCATATATCATAGAATCTACTAATGATCTATAAGTTCCTGCATACATCCAAGATTTATTAAATTTTTTGTTTCCAGAAAAAGTTAATAAATTTTTTTTATGTTTTATTTTTACACAACTGTTCATAGTAAATTTAAGTTTTCCATATATACCACTTACATATATTTTATTATCTTTCAATAATACATTAACATCATTAGGAACTAAAATAGGTTTTTTAGCTATTCTAGACATATAAAAACTCCATAATTTTTATATAAAAAAAAATTAAACAATTTTGTAAACTAATATATGTTGCATAATACTTCTCCGCCTATTCCTAATTTTCTTGCTTCAAAGTCAGTTACTACTCCTCTTGAGGTAGATATTATAGAAATTCCTAATCCATATATAACTTTATATATATCTCTTTTATTTTTATATACTCTAAGACTAGGTTTACTTACTTTTTCTATATGTTCTATTACAGGCTTTCCATTATAATATTTTAAAAATATTTTTATTTTAAAATCAACTAAAAAATCTTTTATATATCCTTCTTTTTTTAAAACCTTCAAAATAGATATCTTAAATTTAGAAAATTTTACAGTTACATATATTTTATTAGAATACTGACCATTTCTTATTCTAGTTAACATATCACTAATAGAATCTTGCATACTCATATATAAAAATTATCCTATAATATTTTTCTTATTAAAAAATTAATTTTACCAACTAGATTTTTTTAATCCTGGAATTTCTCCATTCATAGCTGCTTCTCTAAATTTTATTCTGCTTAGACCAAATTTTCTTAAAAATGCATGAGGTCTTCCTGTAATATAACATCTATTTCTAATTCTACAAAAACTAGAATCTCTAGGTAATTTTTGCAGTTTAAATATAGCTTTCATTTTTTCATTATCAGAAGTTTTTAAATCAAATATAATTTTTTTTAAATTTTTTCTTATATTATAAAACTTTTTGCTTAACTTTTTTCTTTTTTTTTCTCTAGCCTTTATAGATTCTTTTGCCATATTATTGTTTCCTAAAATTATTTTTTAAAAGGAAAATTTAAAGATTTTAATAATTTAAATGAATAATAATCATTGTTTGTATTAGTAGTTATAGTAATATTAAGCCCTCTAGTTCTATCTATTTTTTCGTAATTTATTTCAGGAAAAATAATTTGTTCTTTTATGCCTATACTATAATTTCCTCTACCATCAAAAGATTTTTTATTAAAACCTCTAAAATCTCTTATTCTAGGAACTACTATATATATAAATCTATTTATAAAATCCCACATTCTATTTTTTCTTAAAGTAACTTTACATCCAACAGGATGACCTTGTCTTATTTTAAATCCAGATATAGATTTCTTTGCATTTGTTACTATTGGTTTCTGTCCTGATATCATAGTCATATCAGAAATTATATTAACTAAATTTTTTTTTTTATAATTACAACTACCATCTCCAATATTTAAAGTAATTTTTTCAATTTTAGGAACTTGCATAACAGATGTAAAATTTAATTTTTTCATTAAATAATTTATTATTTTTTCTTTATAAAGAACTTTTAATTCTATCACTATTATTAACATCCTTAAATTTTTTAAAATTTTAAAAAATTTTTTTAATCTATAACTTTATTGTTAGATTTGAAAAAACGAACTTTTTTCCCATCTTCAAACTTAAATCCTACTCTATCAGATTTACCTGTAAATTTGTTAAAAATTTTTAAATTAGACACTTGTATATAAGATTCTTCTTCTATTATACCTCCAGATTCATTTCTTTCTGGTACAGATTTTTTATGTTTTTTTACAATATTAATACCAGAAACAATTACTTTATTCGAAGAAATAAATTTTTTTACTACACCTTTTTTTCCTTTATATTTTCCTGATATTACTACTACTTCATCATTTTTTCTAATTTTTTTAGACATTTTAAATTTATCACCTTTAAAGTACTTCTGAAGCTAAAGAAACAATTTTCATAAACTTTTCTATTCTTAACTCTCTAGTAACAGGACCAAAAATTCTACTTCCTATAATAGTTTCATTCACATTATTTAATAAAACGCAAGAATTTCTGTCAAACCTAATATAAGAGCCATCTAATCTAGAAATTCCTTTTTTAGTTCTTATAACAACTGCTTTTAAAACTTCTCCTTTTTTCACCTTTCCACCTGAAGAAGATTCTTGAACAGCAACTTTTATTATATCTCCAATATTAGCATATCTTCTTTTTGATCCACCTAAAACTTTTATGCAGATAACTAATTTAGCTCCAGAATTATCTGCAACATGTAAAACTGTTTGTTCTTGAATCATTTTATAATAGCCTTTGTTTTTTTTTAATTACTATCTATTTTTTATAACTTTTATTAATTTCCAAAATTTACCTTTAGATATTGGCCTACATTGAGATATTTCTACTAAATCTCCTATTAAACATATATTATTTTCATCATGAACTTTAATCTTAGTATGTCTTTTTATAAATTTTCCATAAACTTTATGTTTAATAATACGTTCTATTAAAACAACACAAGTTTTATTCATTTTATTACTAATAACTAATCCTTTTAAAATTTTAATATTGTTGATCACTTTTTTTTAACCTTATTAAATTTCATTAAAAATTTTAATTTTGAAATTTTTTTTTTACAAAGTTTTAATAAATGAGTTTTTTTTAATTTTCCTGAAAAAAATTGTATTTTTAAATTGAGTTCTTCTTTCAAACACAATAATAATTTGTCACTTAAATCTGAAAAAATTTTGTTTTTATATTTTTTTATTACCATATTATACCTTTTTTTATAAAAATAGTTTTAACAGGTAATTTTGCTGAAGCTAAACAAAAAGCTTTTCTAGAAATTTTTTCTGTAACTCCTCCTACTTCATATAAAACTTTTCCAGGCTTAGCTAAAAATACCCAGTATTCAACACTGCCTTTTCCTTTTCCCATTCTAACTTCTAAAGGTTTTTTTGTAATAGGTTTATCAGGAAATATTCTTATCCACATTTTACCATCTTTCTTAATTAATCTACTTATTACTTTTCTTGCTGATTCTATTTGTCTAGAGGTTATCCTTCCTCTAGTAATAGCTTTTAATCCAAATTCTCCAAAACAAATATTGCTTCCTATAGAAATTCCTCTATTCTTTCCTTTATGCATTTTTCTAAATTTAGTTCGTTTAGGTTGCAACATAAAATTTTTATCCTCTTTGTCTTATTCTTCGCCTTCTAAAATTCTTTTTAAATTTTATAGTAGGCTTTTCTAACTTTAACATGACATCCATCTTCCCTAAAACTTCTCCTTTAAATATCCAAACTTTAATGCCAATAATTCCGTATGTAGTATTAGCTTCAGAAAAACCATATTCTATATTTGCTCTCAAAGTATGTAATGGAACTCTTCCTTCCTTATACCATTCTCTTCTTGCAATTTCAGCACCACCTAATCTTCCACTTATTTCTATCTTTATTCCTTTAGCTCCTTGTCTTATAGCATTTTGAACAGATCTCTTAATAACTCTTCTGAACATTATTCTTCTTTCAAGCTGCAAACTTATATTGTTTGCTACTAATTTAGCATCTAATTCTGGTTTTTTAATTTCAGATATGTTTATTTGTACTGGTATTTTAGTTAAATTTGATATTTTAAGTCTGATTTTCTCTATATCTTCTCCTTTTTTACCAATAACTATACCTGGCCTTGAAGTAAATATAGTTATTTTAATACTTTTAGAAAGTCTTTCAATAACAACTTTAGATATAGATGCCTTAGTCAATTTTTTAAATATAAATCTTCTAACCTTAAAATCATTTTGCAAATTTTTAGAAAAATTTTTTTTATTTGCAAACCAAATAGAATTCCAATGCTTTACTATACCTAATCTCATACCATTTGGATTAACTTTTTGACCCATATCAATACTCCATTAGTTTCAAAATTAATAAGAAACTACTATTTTTATATGACTAGTTCTTTTTAATATTCTATCAGCCCTTCCTTTAGCTCTTGGCATCATTCTCTTCATAACCGGGCCATTATCTATATTTATTCTAATAATTTTTAATTTATCTATATTTAATCCATAATTATGTTCAGCGTTTGCAATCGCAGAATTTAAAACTTTCATTATTAAATTAGAAACTTTTTTTCTATTAAATTCTAATATTTCCATAGCTGAAGAAACACTTTTTCCTAATATAAGTTTAGAAACTAATCTAACTTTCTGAGAAGAAGAATTAGCTTTTCTATGTATAGCATATACTTCCATTACAATTACTCCAATAAAATTTTTTATTTAGATTTTTCAGAAACATTTTTTTTTATCTTTTTATCTACACTATGACCTCTGTAAGTTCTAGTAATAGAAAACTCTCCAAGTTTATGTCCAACCATTTCTTCAGTAATAAAAATTGGTATATGATTTCTACCATTATGTACTGAAATAGTTAAACCTATCATATTAGGAAATATAGTAGACCTTCTAGACCAAGTTTTTATTGGTTTTCTATCTTTCAATCTAATAGCTTTTTCAACTTTTTTGAACAAACTTTCATCTATAAAAGGGCCTTTTCTAATTGATCTAGCCATAACATTATCCTTTATTATTTCTTCTACGTACAATAAATTTTTGTGTTCTTTTATTATTTCTAGTTTTTTTTCCTTTAGTTTGCTTTCCCCAAGGACTTACAGGGTGTTTTCCAAAATTTTTACCTTCACCACCTCCATGAGGATGATCTACTGGATTCATTGCTGTTCCTCTAACAGTAGGCCTTATTCCAAGCCATCTCTTAGATCCAGCTTTGCCAAATTTTTTTAACATATGTTTTATATTTCCAACTTCACCTATAGTTGCTTTACAATTTAAATGTATTTTCCTAACTTCACCAGAACATAATCTTATTAATGCATATTTTTTTTCTTTAGATATTAACTGCGCATGACTTCCAGCAGACCTAGATATTTGAGCTCCTTTTCCTGGTTTAATTTCTATATTATGTATATATTCTCCAGGAGGAATATTTTTTATATATAAACAGTTTCCAATTTTAATCTCTACATTTTTTCCTGAAATTACAACATCGCCAACTTTAATATTTTTAGGTTCTAAAATATAACTTTTTGTTCCATCTTTATATAAAATTAAAACTATATTTGAAGATCTATTAGGATCATACTCAATTCTTTTTACAATTGCTGGTATATTGTCTTTATTTCTTTTAAAATCTATACATCTATATTTTTTTTTATGTCCTCTACCAATATGTCTTGTAGTTATTCTTCCTAAATTGTTTCTTCCTCCTGTTTTTACTATTCTTTTTAGCAAAGATTTTAATGGTTTTTTTTTATATAAATCAGAATTTATTATCTTTATTAAATGCCTTCTTCCTGGAGACGTAGGATTTACTTTTTTAATTACCATATAAAAATTTCCTATTTTTTAAATAATCTTAAAAATTAAAATTATCACCTTTTTTTAAAGTTATATATACTTTTTTCCAATTTTTTCTATATCCTTCTTTTCCAGAAATACCTTTCCTATTATTTTTTTTTTTTCCTTTTACTATTAAAGTATTAATTTTTAATACAGTAACTCTAAAAATTTCTTCTAACATTTTTTTTATTTCATGTTTATTAGAATCTTTTAATACTTTTATTATAAAATTATTTTTTTTTTTAGAAATTATAGAAGACTTTTCGGACACATGAATTCCTTTAAAAATTTTAAATACTTTCTCTTTAAATTTCATCTAAACTTTTCTCTATATTTTTTAATGTTTTTAAAGTAGTAACAACTATATCATATGATAATAATACTAAAGGATTAACAAATCTATATTCTATTGCTAAAATACTTTTAATATTTCTTGAAGATAAAAATATATTTTTGTTAAAATTTTTTAATATTATTAATATTTTCTCAAAATTTATAAATTTTAATTTTTCAACTAATAATTTAGTCTTAGGAACTATAATATCAAATTCTTTAAAAACTATTAATTTTTTACTTCTAATCAATTCAGAAAATATGCTTTTCATAGCTCCCTTATACATTTTTTTATTAACTTTTTTAAAATTATTTTTATATTTTGAAGCAAAAGTTACTCCTCCAGATCTCCATATAGGACTTCTTATTGATCCAACCCTTGCTCTTCCAGTTCCTTTTTGTTTCCATGGCTTTTTACCAGAACCTGAAACTTCTGCTCTAGATTTTTGAGACTTAGTACCACTCTTACCAACAGAAATATATGATAACAATACTTGATTAATTAACTTTATGTTAAAAGATTTATTAAATATAGAATTAGATATAGTAATATAATCATTATTACTATCTCGTAAAAACAATTTCATATAAAAAATTATTTACCTCTTAATTTTTATAGATGGTTTTATAATCAAATCACAACTAGAAAAACCTGGAACAACCCCTTTTACAAACAAAAAGTTATCTTTTTCATTTATAAAAATTATTTTTAAATTTTGTATAGTAACTTTTTTATTTCCTAAATGTCCCGCCATTTTTTTTCCTTTAAAAACTCTCCCAGGGGTTTGATTTTGTCCTATAGATCCAGGAGCTCTATGTGATAAAGAATTACCATGGCTATTATCTTGTGATTTAAAGTTCCATCTTTTTATAGTACCAGAAAATCCTTTACCTTTAGAAAATCCTGTTATATCTACTTTTTTTACATTTTTTAGGAAACTTATATCAAATACTTGACCAGAAAAAAACTTCTTATCATCATTTACTCTAAACTCCCATAAACCTCTTCCAGCAGTAACATTATATTTTATGAAATGACCAACTTTAGGTTTATTTATATTATTTTTTTTTTCACCTGTAGTGACTTGTATAGCAGAATATTTATCATTTTTAAAATTTTTTATTTGAACTACTCTATTTTCAGTAACTTCTATTATAGTAACTGGAACTAAATGTCCTTCTTTAGAAAAAATCATAGAAGGTCCTACTTTTTTTCCAACTAATCCAATCATATAAAATTACCTATAACAAAATTATTTAAAATTATTTTTTTATATATTAATATAATAGTCTAATCTAAAACTATCTGCACATCTACACCAGCGGCTAAATCCAATCTCATTAAAGCATCAACAGTTTTTTCTGTAGGTTCTACAATATCTATAAGTCTTTTATGAGTACATATTTCATATTGATCTCTAGCATCTTTATTCACATGAGGAGATATTAATATTGTAAATTTTTCTTTTCTAGTAGGTAAAGGTATAGGGCCTCTCACTTGAGCTCCAGTTCTTTTAGCTGTGTCTACAATTTCTTCAGTAGATTGATCTATTAATCTATGATCAAAAGCCTTCAATCTTATTCTAATTCTTTGATTATTCATAATATATTTTATATTATCCTCAAACAAATTTTAATAAAAAGTATTGTATATAAAAGTATATAAACAAAAAAATATAAAATTTATATACAATATAAAAAAATAATTTATAAAATATTATTAAAAAATAAATTTTTTAATATATTTTTAATTTTATAAAAAAAAATAAAAACTTATATAAAAATAAATTGTATCAAATATAAATTTTAAAAACTAGTATAAACTAACTATATAGAAAAAGAGGTTTAATAAATTCCTCTTTTTCTAAAACTCTTTATTCAATAATTTTTGATACTATTCCTGCTCCAACAGTTTTTCCGCCTTCTCTTATAGCAAACCTCAAACCTTCTGTCATAGCTATTGGATGTATTAAAGTAATTTTTAACTCTACATTATCACCAGGCATTACCATTTCCATAGAATCTGGTAATTCTATTAATCCTGTAACATCAGTAGTTCTAAAATAAAACTGTGGTCTATATCCTTTAAAAAAAGCAGTATGTCTACCTCCCTCTTCTTTAGATAAAATATATACTTTAGAACTAAATTTTTTATGAGGAGTAATAGATCCAGGTTTTGATAATACTTGTCCTCTTTCTATATCATCTCTTTT
Source organism: Buchnera aphidicola (Ceratovacuna japonica) (assembly GCA_024349705.1). Taxonomy (GTDB): domain Bacteria; phylum Pseudomonadota; class Gammaproteobacteria; order Enterobacterales; family Enterobacteriaceae; genus Buchnera_G; species Buchnera_G aphidicola_BH. The sequence goes on from AP026065.1 coordinate 369,361, forward strand.
AGTTCCTCTTAATAAAATTCCTACATTTTCACCTGCTCTCCCTTCATCTAGTAACTTTCTAAACATTTCTACACCTGTACATATAGTTTTAGAAGTAGGTTTTATACCAACTATTTCAACTTCCTCTCCTACTTTTATTATACCTTTTTCTACTCTTCCAGTAACTACTGTTCCTCTTCCAGAAATAGAAAATACATCCTCTATAGGTAATAAAAATGGTTCATTTATTTCTCTTTTAGGCTCAGGAATATATGTATCTAGTAAATTAGATAATTCTATAATTTTATTTTCCCACTTTTCTTCTCCATCTATAGCTTTTAGAGCAGATCCTCTTATTATAGGAGTTTTTTCACCTGGAAAGTCATATTCTGTTAGAAGATCTCTTACTTCCATTTCAACTAATTCTAATAATTCTTCATCCTCTACCATATCACATTTGTTAAGAAACACTATTATGTAAGGAACTCCTACTTGTCTACCTAACAATATATGTTCTCTAGTTTGAGGCATAGGACCATCAGTAGCAGCAACTACTAATATAGCCCCATCCATCTGGGCAGCCCCCGTTATCATATTTTTTATATAATCAGCATGACCAGGGCAATCAACATGCGCATAATGTCTTTTTAAAGTATCATATTCAACATGTGATGTATTTATAGTTATACCTCTAGATTTTTCTTCAGGAGCATTATCTATTTGCTCAAAAGTTTTAGCTGAACCTCCATACTTTTTAGATAAAACAGTTGTAATAGCTGAAGTTAAAGTTGTTTTCCCGTGATCTACATGACCTATAGTCCCAACATTTATATGAGGTTTTATACGATCAAATTTTTTTTTAGACATTTTTTGTACTCTAATTTTATTAATTTATTTAAATTTTATTATTATATACACAAAAAAAATATATTTTATTTATTATTATCTAAAATTTTAGAAGTTATATTATTAGGTATTTCTAAATATTTTAAAAATTCCATAGAATACATAGCTCTTCCTTGAGTCTTTGATCTTAAATCAGTAGCATAACCAAACATTTCTGATAACGGAACTTCTGAAACTATTATTTTATTATTAAAATTATTATCTAATTTTTCTATAGTTCCTCTTCTTCTATTTAAATCTCCAATAACATCTCCCATATATTCTTCTGGAGTATCTATTTCAACTTTCATTATAGGCTCTAATAAAATAGGCTTGGCTATTTTAAAAGCATTTTTAAAAGCTATTGAAGCTGCAAACTTAAATGCAAGTTCAGAAGAATCAACATCATGGTAAGATCCAAAATGTAATCTTACTCCTATATTAACTACAGGATATCCTGCTAAAGGACCTGAATTTAATTGTTCTTGTATTCCTTTATCTATAGCAGAAATATATTCAGAAGGTATTACTCCTCCTTTTATATTGTTTATAAACTTATAATTTTCTTTATTTACTTTAATAGGAAATATATCTATTACAACATGTCCATATTGACCTCTACCACCAGACTGTTTTATATATTTGCCTTCTACATTTTTAACCTTTTTCTTAATAGTTTCTCTATATGCAACTCTAGGTTTACCTATATTAGCGCATACGCTAAATTCTCTTTTCATTCTATCTATAATTATTTCTAAATGTAATTCACCCATTCCTGAAATAATAGTTTGGTTAGATTCATGATCTATATGCACCTTAAAAGAAGGATCTTCTTTAGACAATCTAGATAGAGCCATACCCATCTTGTCTTGATCAGATTTTGTAACAGGTTCTATTGCTATAGAAATAACAGGTTCTGGAAATTCTATTTTCTCTAAAACAATTTTTTTTCTAGGATCACATAAAGTATCACCTGTAGTAACATTTTTCAAACCTATTGCTGCTGCTATATCTCCAGATCTAACTTCTTTTATTTCTTCTCTTCTATTAGCATGCATTTGAACTATTCTTCCAAATCTTTCTTTATGAGATTTAGTAGAATTTAATACAATATCTCCTGATTTTATCATTCCTGAATATACTCTAAAAAAAGTTAAACTACCTACAAAAGGATCAGTAGAAATCTTGAATGCTAAAGCAGAAAAATATTCATCATTATTATATTTTTCTATTTTATCATCTTCTTTTTTATAAAAGTTTTTTAAAGCTTTATGTTTTTTAAAATCTATATCTCTAGGAGAAGGTAAAAAGTCTACTATAGCATCTAATAATGATTGAACTCCTTTATTTTTAAAAGAAGATCCACAAGTAACTATTAATATTTCGTTATTTAAAGATCTTTGTCTTAAACCTTTTTTTAACTTATTTTCAGAAAACTCTTTTCCAGATAAATATATTTCCATAAACTCATCATCAACTTCAGCTACACTTTCAATTAAGTGCTTTCTCCATTTATTAGAAATTTCTATAAAATCTTTTGGAATATCTATATATTTAAAAGTAACTCCTTTATCAAAATCGTTCCAAATTATAGATTTCATTTTTATAAGATCAACTATTCCAATAAAACTATCTTCAGACCCAATAGGTAATTGTACAGGAACAACATTTATATGAAACCTTTCTTTAATTTGATTAATAACATTAAAAAAATTGGCTCCAATTCTATCCATTTTATTAATGAAAGCTATTCTAGGAACTTTATATTTGTTAGACTGCTTCCATACAGTTTCTGATTGTGGTTGTACACCTCCTACAGCGCAATATATCATTACTACTCCATCTAATATTCTCATAGACCTTTCTACTTCTATAGTAAAATCCACATGTCCTGGAGTATCAATTATATTTATTCTATGAGAATCATATTGATTGTTCATTCCTGACCAGAAAGTAGTTGTAGCAGCTGATGTAATAGTAATACCTCTTTCTTGTTCTTGCTCCATCCAATCCATTGTAGCATCTCCATCATGAACTTCTCCAATTTTATGATTAACTCCGGTATAAAATAAAATCCTTTCTGTAGTAGTTGTTTTACCAGCATCTATATGAGCGCTTATTCCTATATTTCTATAATGCAATATATTAGTTTTTTTAGACATATTATTTGTAATCTTATTATATTTCAAAAATATAAAAATATATTTAAACAGAATTGTTTATAAAATAAAAAATAAAAATATAATTCTACCATCTATAATGAGCAAAAGCTTTATTAGATTCAGCCATTCTATGAACTTCTTCTTTTTTCTTTATAGCCTCACCTCTTTTATTAATAGCATCATATAATTCATTAAAAAGTCTTAAATACATAGATTTATCTTTTCTTTTTCTAGCTGCAGATATTATCCATTTCATAGCTAACGTATTTCTTCTAGAAGGCCTTACCTCTACTGGAACTTGATAAGTGGAACCTCCTACTCTTCTAGATTTTACTTCTACAGAAGGTTTAACGTTATTCAATGCTAATTCAAAAGATTCTAATTCTTCTTTTTTTGTTTTTTTAGATAAAAATTTTAACGCTTTATAAACAATATTTTCAGCTATAGATTTTTTACCATCTGTCATTACTATATTTATAAATTTAGCTATTATCTCAGAAACAAATTTAGTGTCAGGTAAAATATTTCTATTCCCTATAATTCTTCTTCTAGACATATTAATATCTCATCTTTAAAATTTATAAAAAAATATATTTATATTAAGATTTAATTTTTTTTGTACCATATTTTGATCTACTTTTTTTTCTATCTTTCACCCCAGAGCAATCTAAAGACCCTCTAACAACATGATATCTAACTCCAGGTAAATCTTTTACTCTTCCACCTCTAATTAAAATAACTGAATGTTCTTGTAAATTATGACCTTCTCCTCCTATATATGCTGTAACTTCAAATCCATTAGTTAATTTAACTCTACATACTTTTCTTAAAGCAGAATTAGGTTTTTTAGGAGTTGTAGTATATACTTTCGTGCATACTCCTCTTCTCTGAGGACATTTTTCTAAAGCAGGCACATTACTCTTAGAAAATTTTCTTTTTCTTGAATTTCTAACGAGTTGATTTATAGTTGTCATATAATATTACTCTTCCTCTTAATTTTAAATATATTAATAAATTTTTTATAAAATTTAAAAATATGTTTAATTGAAATATAGAACTACCATCTTATCTGACATTTATTTTTTTTAGTCAAATCAATAAAGTCAAAATAATTAATTTTAGAAAAATTTTTAGAAACATTTTTTAATATACCCCTGGCTTCTAAATCTTCTTCTAGTACATATAAATTTCTAGATAGTAAAATGATTTTATTTAAAAAAATATTATTATTTAAAGAAATTATTACACCATCTTGAATAGCAATAAAATCATCTTTGTTTTTTATTAATCCAAAAAAACTATTGGTGTCAATACAAAAAGGAGAACTTGTAAGAACATGCAGCATAATAACTGACCTAAATTAACAATTAATAATTGCCTCAAATAAATTTAACTTATCTTTAAAACATCTTTTTTTTAAAATAGTTATATTTATCAAAAATCTATTATTATAATTTATTCCTCTATCTTTTAAAGAATTTTTACATAAATATATGTTAGATAATTTACACAATTCAAATATAGAAAAAGATTTATAATAACTATAATAAAGAATTTTTTTCGGATTCTGATTGTTTAGTATTTGAAATATACCATCTCCAATAAAAAATAGTGCTATTTTTTTAAAAATAAAAGATGCTGATAAAGATAAGTCTAACAATTCTTGACATTTATTACTTCCATAAGGGGATTTGGAAAATAAAAAGGCTATTTTTTTCATATATTTAAATTAATCAGAAAAATTAAAAAATTAAAATTGTACTAACCTATCAGAAGAAATAATATCTTTAGCTAATTCAGAAAAACTAGAAATTTTAAAAGATGAATCTATGTTTTTTGTACATATTCCTTTATTATATGATAAATCTTCAGTTATAATACCTCTTTTAAAAGAAGATCCTATACATATCTTAAGTTTTATATCAAACTTATGATGTAATTTTTTCCAATATTTTAATAAATTAGCTCTATTATTATAAGGATGACTAATAATATTGGAATTATATACTCCATTTGAATAAAAAAATATACTTTTAATTATATGTTTTTTTAAAATTAAATTTTTAACAAATAAAAAAGAACTAATAGAACTTTGTGTTTCATAAAAAGAACTTGTAACTAATATAGTATATTTCATAATATTAAAAAAATATAAAAAATTTTGTGTAATTTTAAATTATTACAAAATTGTATATTATAAATATAATAAAATCTATTTATAATAAAAAAATGTTAAATTAAATATATTAATTACATAATAACAATTTTTTTTCTACAATTTTTAATATAATTTCTGATTCCATAGAAGCCTTTTTAGCTCCAATTTTTAAAATTTTTAATAAATTTTTTTCATTTTTTCTAAAACAAAAATATTTTTTTTGTAAAATTCGTAATTTTCTGTAAACAAGATTAGATAAAATTTTTTTAAAATTATAATAATCACAATTATGAAAAAATTTTTCTGATTCTGAAATAGTATTATTACTTAATATAGAAAATATATTTAATAAATTAGATACACCAGGTTTTTTTTTAATGTCATATAATATCTTAGAAGGATTATCTGAATCTGTAACAGCAGATTGTATTTTATTATAAATTTCTAATTTACTATCTAGCAAAAATATACTATTTTTATTATTTTTATCAGATTTAGACATTTTTTTACTAGGATCATTCAAAGACATAATTTTAGATCCTCTTTTAAAAACTATACTTTTAGGAATGGTAAAAACGTTTCCATATAAATTATTAAATCTATTAGCTACTATTTTTGTAAGTTCTATATGTTGTTTCTGATCATCTCCTACAAAAACAAAATCACTATTATACAGTAATATATCTGACATCATTAATATAGGATAATTAAATAAACCTATATTTACATTAACATTATTTTTATACTTATCTTTAAACTGTGTCATTCTAGACAGCTCACCAAAATAAGAAAAACAATTTAATATCCAATTTATTTTGCAATGTGCATTAACATGAGATTGTGCAAAAACAATACTTTTATTAGGATTTATTCCGCAAGCTAAATAAAAAGATAAAGTGTCAAATGTATTTTTTTTAATACTAATATTTTTATGAAAATTTGTTAAAGAATGTAAATCAGCAACACAAAAAATACATCTATATTTTTCTTGCATAATCTTCCAATGCTTTAAAACACCTAAATAATTTGCTAGTGTTAAAAAACCTGTTGGCTGAATTGCACTAAACATTTTTTTTTCTTTAAATTTATTTTTTTTCATAAAATTTTTACAAACATAAATTAATTTTTATAAACAAAATTATTCAATTTAATTATGAAAACATAAAACTTTATTTAAAATATTTACTTATAATTTCTCTAATTTCATAAATAGTATCTTTATAACTTTTAGAACAAAAAATCTCAGATCCTATAACTAAAGAATTAGCTCCAGCATTTAACAAATCTACAATATTATTTTTTTTAATTCCACCATCAACTTCTAGTATTATGTTTAAATTATTTTTTTCTATTAAATCTCTAACTTTTTCTATCTTTTTAAGAACATAAGTTAAAAACTTTTGTTTTGCAAATCCAGGATTTACAGACATAATCAAAATTAAATCTAACTTATCTATAGTATAATCTAAACAATTTAATGAAGTAGAAGGGTTTATAGCTAAACCCACCTTGCATCCAAAACTTTTTATTAAAGATATAGTTTTATCTATGTGTATAGTAGATTCAGGATGAAAAGTTATAAATTTAACTCTTTCTATAGCAAAAGAAGGTATCAAAGTATCTACCATATTAGTCATTAAATGAACATCTGTATCAAATTTTATTCCATTTTTTTTTAATGATTTTAGTACAACAGGACCAAATGTTAAATTTGGAACATAATTATTATCCATAACATCAAAATGAATTAAATCAGCTCCATATTTTATAACATCTTTTATTTCATCACCTAAATTAGAAAAATTAGCCGATAAAATAGAAGGAACAATAGAAATTTTTTTCATAAAATTTATATTAAAATTAAAAAATATAATAAAAAGTTAATTTATAAGTTTTTATTAACAACTTTGTTTAAAATACTAGTACTTACATTATTTATTAAAATACATTTTCCTATTTTTTCTGGAACTATCAATCTAATTTTTTTGTTATAATTATTTTTTTTGTCTCTATACATATATTTTAAATAATCTTCAAAATTCATATTTTTAGGACCTTTAACAGGCAAACCAATTAATTTGAACAAATTAATTATTTCATTTAGTTCTATAAAAGAAATTTTTTCTAACATATTAGAAAAAATTGCAGACATTACAATTCCAGAAGAAACAGATTCACCATGTGACCATTTATATTTTGTAAAAGATTCTATAGCATGGCCAAAGGTGTGCCCTAAGTTTAATAGCATTCTAGAGTTTTTTTCTTTTTCATCTTTAGAAACTATTTTAACTTTAAATTTACAAGATTTATAAATACAATTTAATAAAATATGTTCATCAAGATAGAGTATACTTGTCAAATTATTTTTAATCCAATAAAAAAAATTTTTATCAAATAAAATTGAGTACTTAACAATTTCAGAAATCCCAGAAATAATTTCTTTTCTAGGTAAAGTTTTTAAAAACATTAAATCTATTAATACAATTTCAGGATGATAAAAAGTTCCTATAACATTTTTAGAAAGATAGTTATTAACTCCTGTTTTTCCTCCTATAGAAGCGTCTACTTGTGATAATAAAGTTGTAGGTATGTTTATATATTTAATACCTCTTTTATAAATGGATGCAGCAAAACCAGTAATATCTCCAATTACACCACCTCCAAATGCAATTAACAAAGTATTTCTTCCATAATTTAATTTAATAAGTTTAGTAATTATTATTTCTACATGTTCAAATGTTTTATAAATCTCTCCATCTGGTAATAATATTACATTATCAAAAATTTTTAATTTTTTTAAATTTTTTATAATATTGTTTTTGTAAATTTTATATATAGTTACATTAGTTACTAAAACAGAGCTTTTAAAACTTTTTAATGTAGAAATAAAATTTTTATTATTAATAATGTTATAACCTATGTTTATATAATATTTTTTATTACTTAATTCTATTTTTAATGTTTTCAAAGAATTTATCCTATTTTTAATATAAAAATAAAATACTATAAAAAATTATTGGATTTGAATTTTTTAAAAATATATAATGCTATTGATTTTGCGCTTTTTTTATCTGTATCTACTGTTAGATCAGATATATTTTTATATAAATGATTTCTTTCTAAAGCTAAATTTTCTAAAATAATGCGATTAGAAACATTCTTATTATTTAATAAAGGCCTATTTTTATCTCTTTTAGTTCTTATTAATTGTTTTTCTATAGTAGTTTTTAAATAAATTACAGTACCTCTAGAAGACAAAATATTTCTAATACTATCAGAAACTACAGACCCACCTCCAGTAGCTAAAACTATTCCATTTTTTTTAGTCAACTCGCTTATTACTTTATGCTCTCTTATTCTAAATCCTTTTTCTCCTTCTACGTCAAAAACCCAGGCTATATCTGCTCCAGTCCTTTTTTCAATTTCTTTATCTGAATCGTAAAAATCCATATTTAATTTTTGTGCTAATTGTTTTCCTATAGTACTCTTACCAGCTCCCATAGGTCCAACTAAAAAAATATTTCTCTTTTCTACCATAATTTTATTTTATAAAATACAAAATTAATTTAATAATAATAATACAAAAAAATCAAAAATACTAATTAATATAGTTAGCAAAATAAATATTATTAAAAAAAATAATAGAATAATTTTTATTATATTATAATTATAAAAATTAAACTATTTTTTTTTAAAAAAAAATAAAATATGTTTTATATATAATGTTAATATAATTTTTATACCATGAAATTTTTTAATTCAAAAATAAATAAAAATATAAATTAATTAATACTTTTATTTAAAAAATAATTATAATATAATAAAAATTGTTTTCGGTGAGATGCCTGAGAGGATTAAAGGGCACGCCTGGAAAGCGTGTATGCAAAATTTTGCATCAAGGGTTCGAATCCCTTTCTCACCTAAATTAATATAAATATTTTTAAAAAAAATAAAATTAATCTTTAATATTACAAAATTAATAATATGAATGTTTTCCATGAACATGATCTGTAATATCTTTAACACCTTTTATAACTGTAAACTTTTTCAAAAGCTGCTTTGAAATAAAATTTTTTAATGTTAAATTAGACATAGAACATCCATTACAACTTCCCAAAAATTTTAAAAATACATAATTGTTTTTATCAATTTTTATAAATGTTACACTTCCTCCATGAATAGATAAATTAGGATTTATTTCATTGTTTATCCAAAATTTTATTTTTTCTTCTATATTAAAATTTTTATAATCTTTTTTTGAACACATATTAGGAACGTTTAAAACTAGATTTGAAGAAGTATTTTTTTTTTTTAATTCAATGTTAGAATTTTTTAAATAAACATAATCATGTTTATTTACATATACAGAAAATCCATTAAAATCAAAAATTAAATCATTTTTTGTAACATTTTTAACATTACAATATAATATACCAAATTTTACTTTATATGTACCTAAATTCTTAGCAAATATTCTAATTTGCGTATTTTTTTTTTTGACAACAATTTTTTTAAATAAATTTCAGCATCTTTAAAAATAGTAATCATATAAATTTCCAATATAATGTTTATAATATTGTTATAATATAACATATAAAAATTTCTTAATAATTTATTTTTTAATAAAAATGAAAAAAAAAAAAAAAATATTGTATTAATATATGGATGGGGTATAACAAAAAAAATATGGAAAAATTTTATAAAAGATTTTAAAAAAAAATATAATATATTTATTTTAGAAATATGCAAATTTTTAAAAAAAAACAATCTTAAAAAAAAGAGTTTTAATGAAATAGTAAATTTTATATACAAAAAATTTAGTAAAACTTATATATGGATAGGATGGTCAATAGGAGGATTATTAGTAACACAAATAGGATTAAATAATCCGAATAAAAATTTTAAAATTATAACAATATGCTCTCCTACATATTTTTATAAAAAAAAAATATATAACGGTATAAAAAAAGAAAAAATTATAATACTTTTAAAAAGTTTATTAAAAAATTATAAAAAATATATAAAAATTTTTTTTATAAATGCATATTATAAAAAAAAATATATAAAAAAAATTTTTCTTGATCAAAAAGAACCAGATAAAACAAGTATAAAAAAATGTTTTGAAATAACATTAAAAACATATATTAAAAAAAAAACAAATAGATTTATATCTAAAATATTTAATATATATGGAGAATTAGATAATATAGTTATTAAAAAAATATATATAAATAATTATATGGAAAAAAATGTCCAATATTTTATAATAAAAAAATCAGGACATATACCATTTATAACTCATAAAAAACAAATAAAAAAAATAATATCTTTTGTTTTAAATAATAAATAAAATTGTTTGTTTAAAAATTAGAATATTTAAATTATAAATTCTAATTTCTAAACAAATTTAATGTTAATTTATTAAAAAGGAATTTCATCGTCAAAATCTGTATCACTACTTTCATTTAATAAAATGTCCTTTTTAGAATAACTATCCTTTTCTCTCATATTACTTTCTTTAGATAATTTTTTTTTATTAGCATCCATATTTTTAGAATCAGATTCTTCTTTTTTCGTATTATTTATAGAATTACTATTTCTAGTTCCTAACATTTGCATAGTTCCTCCTATATTTACAACAATTTCAGTAGTATATCTATCTATATTGTTTTGATCCTGCCATTTTCTTGTTTGTAAAGATCCTTCTATGTACACTTGAGATCCTTTTTTTAAATACTCTCTAGCTATTTCAGCTAATTTGTTAAATAAAACAATTCTATGCCATTCAGTCTTTTCCCTTGTTTCTCCAGTATTTTTATCTTTCCAAGTTTCAGAAGTAGCAATATTCATGTTTGCAACAGCAACTCCATTAGTCATATATCTTACCTCAGGGTCTTGACCTAAATTACCTATTAATATTACCTTATTAACTCCTCTACTAGCCATAAAAATCCTCTAAAAAAATAATAAATAAAGTTATTTATATTTTAAATTTTAATAAAAAATTTAAATTTTAAAAAAAAAATATAAATGGTAATATAAAAAAAAAATATTTTTATTTTATAAAATTTTAAATTAATATTATACTATAAAAAATGATTAAAAAAAAAAATAATGTTTATAGATTTTGCGTAGCCCCAATGTTTGGCTATACAGACGAATATTGTAGAAAAATATATAGAATAATAAGTAAAAAATCTCTATTATTTACAGAAATGATTTCTACTAATGATATATTAAATAAAAATTACAAAAAATTTGTAGAAAATAAAAAAAAAGAAAATCCTATAGCAATACAAATATCTGGATCAAATGAAAACGAAATATCTAAATGTGCAGAAATTTCTTACAAAAAAAATTATAAATATATAAATTTAAATATAGGATGCCCATCAATAAAAGCTCAAAAAGGAAATTTCGGAGCTATATTAATGAAACAACCAAAAATTATAGTAAATTCTATAAACAACATAACAAATAATACTCCTATAGAGATTAGTATAAAATCTAGAATAGGAATAAAAAAACAAGATGATTATAAATTTTTACAAGATTTTATACATAACATATCTACTAGAAGCTCATGTAAAATATTTATATTACATGCTAGAACAGCAATATTAAAAAATATTAGTACAAAAAAAAATTTAAAAATACCAAAAATAAATTATAAATTTGTATATAAAATAAAAAAAGATTTTCCAAATTTAAAAATAATAATAAATGGAGAAATAAAAACAATAAAAGAATCTTTAATTCATTTAAAATATACAGACGGAGTTATGATGGGCAGAAGTATATATAAAGAACCTATGATGTTAAAATTTGTGGATGAAAAAATATATAATATAAAAAAAAAAAAACACAAAGATATTTTAAAAAAAATATTTAAATATATTAATAAAAAAGTTTTAGAAAAAGTTCCTATGAACAAAATGACTAGACATATTATAAATATTTTTAAAAACAAACCATATTCTTATATATGGAAAAAAATGATATTGTCAAAAGATAATAAAAATGAAGATATCGAAAAAATCTTTAAAAAATATAAAAACATTATAAAAAATAATTTTATTTTATAAAAAAAATCTAAATAAATTTATATAACATAATATAAAATCACTATAATAAATATAAACAATATAAATAAAAATAGTTAGATATTTTAAATGGAAAAAAACAGAATAATATTAGAAAAGTTTTATAAAAATAATAAATATAATAAAAAAACTCCACCTCATTCTATAGAAGCTGAACAATCTATATTAGGTGGATTAATGTTAGACAATAATAAATGGGATACGGTTTCAGACATAATAGTAGAAAAAGATTTTTTTAGCATTCAACATAGAATAATATTCAATGAAATGAAAAACTTATTAAACTTAGAACATCCAATTGATTTAATAACTCTATCAGAATCTTTAGAACAAAAAAAAAAATTAGAAATAGTAGGAAGATTTTCTTATCTAGCTGAATTGTCTAAAAATACTCCAAGTACATCTAATATAAAAGCATATGCAAATATAGTAAAGGAAAGAGCAATAATAAGAGAAATAATATCAGCAGCAAATAAAATTATAATAGCTGGATATAATACAAACGGAAGAAACAGTGAAGATTTATTAGAATATGCAGAATCTATAGTATTTAAAATATCTGAAAGTAGAACAAGAAAAAAGTCAGGACCAAAAAATATTGTGCAAATATTAGATTCTACTATATCAAACATAGAAAATTTAATGAAATCTCCTATTGAAGACCTTACTGGGATAAACACTGGATATCAAGACCTTAATAAAAAAACTTCAGGATTACAAAAATCAGAACTTATAATAATAGCAGCCAGACCTTCTATGGGTAAAACTACATTTGCTATGAATATTTGTGAAAACATAGCTATGATATATGAAAAACCAGTTTTAATATTTAGCTTAGAAATGCCTGTAGAACAAATTATGACAAGAATATTGTCATCATTATCTAGAGTTAATCAGACAAAAATAAGAACAGGAAAACTAAATGATGAAGATTGGTCTAGAATATCAAGTACGATAAATATTTTGTTAAAAAAAAAAAATATATATATAGACGATTCTTCTTCGTTAACAACTACAGAAATAAGATCTAGATCTAGAAAAATTTATAGAGAAAATAAAGGAATAAGTTTAATTATGATAGATTATTTACAACTTATGAAAATACCATCTATAAAAGAAAATAGAACTTTAGAGATAGCTGAAATATCTAGAACATTAAAATCATTAGCTAAAGAACTAGAAGTTCCTATAATAGCTTTATCTCAATTAAATAGATCTCTAGAACAGAGAGCAGATAAAAGACCTTTAAACTCAGACTTAAGAGAATCAGGATCTTTAGAACAAGATGCAGATCTAATAATGTTTATATATAGAGACGAAGTATATCATGAAAATAGTGATTTTAAGGGAATAGCTGAAATAATAATAGGAAAGCAAAGAAATGGACCAATAGGAACAATAAGATTAACATTCAATGGACATTGGTCAAGATTCGACAACTATTCAAGAATAAAATATAAATAAAAATATTTATTTAAAAAAATATCTTAAAAACAAAAATTTTATACTATAAAAAATATTTTTATCTTTATAAATAAAATAAATATATGAGAAAAATTATGAAAATAAAATTGGGTGTAGTAATGGATCCAATAAAAAATATAAATATAAAAAAAGATTCTACATTTTCTATATTGTTAGAAGCTCAAAAAAGAAAATATGTTATATATTATATGGAAATAAAAGACCTATATATATATTTAAATGAATCATATTCTAATACTAAAATTATAGAAGTTAAACAAGATAAAAAAAAATGGTATAAAATAATAAAAAAAAAAACTATATTATTACATAAATTAGACATAATACTTATGAGAAAAGATCCTCCAGTTAATATGGAATTTATTTATTCAACATATATTTTAGAAAAAGCTAAAAAAAACAATACAATAATAGTTAATGATCCAAAAAGTTTGAGAAATTTTAATGAAAAACTTTTTAGTATAAAATTTAAAGAATTTATTCCAAAAACATTGATAACTTCAAAAAAAAATATCATAAAAAATTTTATAAAAAAAAATAAAGATATAATAATAAAACCTTTAAATGGAATGGGTGGAGATTCTATATTTAGAATAAAAGAAAAAGACAAAAATTTTTCTGTAATAGTAGAAACTATGACAAAAAAAGAAACTAAATATTGTATATCACAAAAATATGTTAAAAAAATATCAGAAGGAGATAAAAGGATAATAATAATAAATGGAATTCCTATAAAATGGTGTGTTTATAGAATTCCTAAAAAAGGAGAAAATAGAGGAAATATAGCAGCTGGAGGAACAATTAAATTAAAAAAAATAAATAAAAAAGATAAAAAAATCGCTAAAAAAGTTGGAAAATTTTTAATAAAAAAAGGTATAATATTAGCAGGAATAGACATAATAGGAAATAAACTAATAGAAATAAATATTACAAGCCCTACTTGTATAAGAGAAATAGAAAATTTTTATAAAATTTCTATTTCAAAAATTTTATTAAATTGTTTAGAAAAAAAAATATTTAAAAAAACATTAAAACAAAAAAAAATAAAAAAAGAAAAAAAATAGGTATAAAAAAGTGAAAACAGTATTACAAAACCATTTTTTAATAGCTATGCCTGGTATAGAAAATCCGTTTTTTAAAAAATCAGTAATATATATATGTAAACATGATTCTAATGGAACTATGGGTATAATAATAAATAAGCCAATAGAAAACCTAAAAATAAAAGATATATTAATAAAATTAAAAATAAAAGATATAAAAAAAAATAAAGAAATCAACAAACCTGTAATTTTAGGAGGGCCTCAATCTGGTGATAGAGGATTCATACTCCATTCTTCCAAAAAAAAATTTGCTTCTAGTATAAAAGTTTCTAAAAATACTTTAATAACAACATCTAAAGATATATTGGAGTCTATAGAAAAATTGGAAAATCCTAAAAATATATTAGTAGCTTTAGGATATTGTTCATGGAAAAAAAATCAGTTAGAAAATGAGTTGTTAGAAAATTCTTGGTTAACTGCTCCAGCTAATAGTTATGTTCTATTTAAAGTTCCAATGAAAAATAAATGGAATGAAGCAGCAAAAATATTAGGAGCAGATATAAAAAAAATAACAATAAATTTTGGGCATGCATAAAAAAATGAATTATATATCTTTTGATTATGGAACTAAAAATATAGGTGTAGCTGTAGGACAAAAAATTACAAATACAGGAAATATATTAAATTATATAAAATCAAAAAACAAAAAATATATATGGAAAAAAATAGAAGAAATAATAAAATATTGGAAACCAAAATCCATAATAGTTGGATTACCATTAAATATGGATGGAACAGAGCAAAGTATTACAAAAAAAACTAAAAAATTTGCCATTGAAATTAACAAGAAGTTTAATATAAAAGTTTATATGCATGATGAAAGATTAAGCACTATTGAAGCAAAAAGAATTTTATTTGAAAAAGGTTTTAAAAATTTAACAAAAAACAAAATAAATTCTACATCAGCTTTAGTAATATTAGAAAGTTGGTTTTTTAAAAATATTTTATAAGAAAATGTAAAATAACATGAATAAAAATATATATTTAAGTTTATACATACACATACCATGGTGTATAAGAAGATGTCCTTATTGTAATTTTAATATTTCCACTTTTAATATAAGAAGAAAAAAAAAATATATTAAAAAATATATAAATAATATGTGTAGAGATCTAAAAAAAGATAAAAGATTAGTAAAAAGAAAAAAAATACATACTATATTTATAGGAGGGGGAACTCCTACTATATTTACATACAAAGAAATATATATAATGTTAAAAAAAATAAAAAAAATATTTCAATTTTCTAAAAAAATAGAAATAACAATAGAAATGGATCCAAAAACAGTAGAAACTAAAAATATAAAATTTTATAATAAAATAGGTATAAATAGAATATCTATAGGAATACAAACTTTTAATAATAAAAAATTGAAATTATTAAGAAGAATGTATAAATGCAATCAAGCTATAGATATTATAAAAAAATGTAAGAAAAATAATAATGCTAAAATAAATTTAGATATTATGCACAGTTTACCAAATCAATCTTTATATGAAGCTCTAGTAGACATAAAAATTTCTTGTAATATGAATCCACATCATATTTCTTGGTATAAATTAGAAATAGAAAAAAACACTGTTTTTCATAAAAAAAAAATTAAAAATACAATTGAACGTATATATTTAAAAATATTAAAATATGGAAAAATTATTTTAAAAAAAAATGGATATAAACAATATGAAATATCTTCATATTCAAAAAATAATAATGAGTCTAAACATAATTTGAATTATTGGAATTTTGGTGATTATATAGGAATAGGGTGTGGATCTCATGGAAAAATAACTACAAAAAATGGAAATGTAATAAGAACAATAAAAGAAAAAAATATAAAAAAATATAATTTAAAAAATTATTTATATAAAATAAAAGTTATTAATGAAAAAGAAAAAATTTTAGAATTTTTTATGAATAAATTTAGATTATATAAACCAATACTAATAAATGATTTATTCAAATATACTAGAATAAAAATAAAAAAAATTTATAAAAAAATTAATAAAGCTAAAAAAAAAGGGTACATAGTAATAAACAAAAAAAAAATAGAAACTACAAAAATGGGAAAAAACTTTTTAGATAATTTATTAGAAATTTTTGTATAATTTAAATTTTTTTATATATTATATTATATATAAAACTTTTATTATTTTTAGCTTTATTTTCATATTTAGTACACATATTAATTTTTTTTTTAAAATTTTTGTTTTTATTTTCAATAAAAAAAAATTCTTCAAAACGTTTAATAATTTTTATATTTTTTATAATGTTTTTATAATATAGTTCACAGTCAGTCATAATATGTAATACACCATTTTTTATTAATTTTAATCTTATCAAAGATAAAAACATTAAATTAATTAATCTTCTTTTATTATGTTTTCTTTTCTTCCAAGGGTCAGGAAAAAATATTTGTACTTTAAATATTGAATTGTTTGATAACATATATTTAAAAATTTTTAATCCATCAAAATAAATTATTTTTAAATTTTTAATATTATTACTGTTGCATTTTTTAATACAATATAATATTCCTTTTATATATACTTCTATACCCAAAAAGTTTACTTTAGAATTTTGTGTAGCATCATAAAATATTTTTTTTCCGTCTCCAAATCCTATATCTACAACAATAGGATATAAAAAGTTTAAAAACATATGTTGTCTCTTTTTATAATAAAAATCTATGCAAAATTTTTTCCAAAATTTTTTTATAATTTTAATATTAATATTACTAACTCTTTTTCTCCTTAATACAAAACTTTTTATTTCTCTATATAAAAGGTTATTTCTAAAAAATTTTATTGAATATAAACTTTTATTCTTTTTTATATTATTCATAATAATAGTAATATGTTGTAACAAAAAATAAATTATATTATAAAATAAAAATTATTTTAAATATTAATATTATATATTATAATATAAATTAATTATAAAATTATATTTAACAAAATAATATTTAAAATATATATGAAAAATACTATAAAATGTTCATTTTTTAAAAAAAATATGAAAAAGCAAAAAAAAAAAGAATATCCAGGTAAAATAGGAAAAAAGATATATAATGAAATATCAGAAAAGGCTTGGAAAAAATGGAAATTAGAAGAAATAAAAATAATTAATGAAAAAAAATTAAACATGTTACATACTAGTGATATAAAAAAACTAGAAAATTATATGATAAATTTTTTATTTAAAAAAAATTAATAATTTTTTAAAATATTTATTATATATTTAATATACAGAAAAACTTTTTTTATTAAAATTGTCTTAGTATTATTTGAATAATTTTTTATTAATTTTGTTTTTAAATTTTTAATATAATTATTTAAAAATTTATAATTTATAGTTTTTAAACAATGTATTTTCCATTTTTTTTTTTCTGAACTATTTAACATGTTAGTAAAATTTCTAGCTTTAAATCTAAAAAACAACTCATTCATTCTATAATCATGAAACAATATTTTTTTTTTAAATACTTCATTTATATCTGTATTATGAATTTTTTTCATAATATTTTTATCACTGTTAATAAAAAAATTTTCATATATTTTAAAATCTACATCTATATTATCATTTTTTTTTTTTTTTTCTTCTAAAAAAAATTTTTTTAGTAATAAAAATATTTTCCATTTAGATTTTATATACAAAATTTTATTAAACTTTTTCTTAAAATTTATTTTTATTCTACATAAATCTATTTCTCTAGCAACAGATATAGGAGCTATTATTGGGGATTTATTTAAATGTATAAATAATATACCTAATGAAAATAAATTTTTAATAATTAAATTTGAATATTTTTTTTTGTTAAGATAAGATATAAAAATTTTTAAGTCTTTTGTTAAATCAAACATAACAGCTATATTAGAATTTTTAGGATGTATAAATAAAAATAAAATAACAGATAAATTAAACTTATTGTTTGTAAAAATTCCAGAAGAAAAAAAAATAGGATTCCATATGTTTTTATATATTACTGATAAAACATTTTTTTTAAATCTCATTTTTAATATGTAATTAAATAATTTTATATTTTTTTTCTTTAAAAATTTAGACACATAAATTGTAGCATAAACATCACTAGTAGCATCATGAGCATTTTTATGAAAAATATTGTTTTCTTTAGTAAAATCTCTTAATTTAAAACTAACACATTTTTTTTTATTTTTTTTAGGCCACTTTATGTTTTCTGGTCTAAAAGAATAATATGCTCTTAACATTATTAAGATATCTAATCTAGAATTATTATTTTTCCAATGCCAGCTATATGGATCAAAAAAATTTCTATAGAATATATTTCTAGTAAATTCATCATCAAAGTTAAAATTATTATATCCTACAATACAAGAATTTTTTTTTTTAAAAATATTATTTATTTTTTTTGAAAAAAAATATTCATTAAGATATTTTTTTTTAAACAAATCTAAGGGAGATATTTTAGTCACAAAAATAGATTTTATATTAGGTAAATAATCTATAGAAGGCATACAAAAAAAACAAATATCAGAACTTATAATTTCTAAATTGAAATTAGTTATGACACAAGAAAACTGAAAAGGTTTATCTAAATATGGACTTAAACCAAATGTTTCATAATCATAAAATATAAAATAAAAATTTTTAGATGACATTTAAAAAAAAACAGATAAAAATTGTAAAAATAAAATTTTTACTCCTCCGACTGGGATCGAACCAGTGACATACGGATTAACAGTCCGCCGTTCTACCAACTGAACTACAGAGGAAAATATAATTATTATTATTATAATTAATATATTTTTAATGTCAAATTATTTAAAAAAAAAAAAAATATATATAGAAAAAAAATATTATATATAATATAATTTATAAATAATATATGAGGCCCTTTAGCTCAGTGGTTAGAGCACACGACTCATAATCGTTAGGTCGCTGGTTCAAATCCAGCAAGGGCCATAAAATTTTTTAATAATTTAAATTATTAAAAAATAAAAATATTTTATGAACAATGACAAATAAAAAAAGATTATTTAATAGATCATTATTAGAAATGCGACCTGTGATTTTTAAAAAAAATTATACTTCTCACTCTGATGGATCTATATTAATAAAAATTGGTAATACTTCAGTATTATGCAATGCTTCTATACAAGAAAAAGTTCCTTTTTTTATAAAAGGACAAAAAACTGGATGGATAACTGCAGAATATGGAATGATTCCAACTTCTACTCATAAAAGAAATATAAGAGAATCAATACAAGGAAAACAAAAAGGAAGGACTGTAGAAATACAAAGATTTATTTCTAGATCGTTAAGATCTTCTATAAATCTAAAGGAACTTGGAGAAAGAACAATTTTGTTAGATTGTGATGTATTAGAAGCTGATGGGGGGACAAGATCTGCATCTATAACTGGATCTTATATAGCTATGGCTCAAGCATGTAAAAAACTAATTAAAAAAAATATATTAAAAAAAAATCCAATAAAAACTGTTTTAGCATCAATATCTGTTGGAATAGTAGATAATGAATATATGTGTGATTTGGACTATAATGAAGATTCACGAGCATATTCTGATATAAATATAGTAATGGATTCAGAAGAAAAAATAGTAGAAATACAAGGTACAGCAGAAATAAAAACTTTTAGAGAAAAAGATTTATATCATCTTATATCAATAGCAAAAAAAAACATAAATATATTAATAAAAAAACAAAAAGACATAATAAAAAAAATTTAATAATGAAATATAAAAGATTATTAATATTTTCTTATATCTATAATAATTTTTATTTTTTAAAAATTTTTTATATTAAAATAGATATAAGAATAATATATAATATATAATATATAATATATTTTTTAAAAATATAATTCTTTATTTAGGCAAAACTTCTATACAAATATTAGATTTTATATTTTTATGTAATTTAAAAGTAATATTATAAATTCCTAATTTCTTTATAAAATTATTTTCTATATAAACATTTTTTTTATTAACTGTTATTCCTATTTTTTTTAAATTATGTACAATAATTTTGGAATTTACAGATCCAAATAATTTTCCTTCTTTACTAGATTTAGCAAAAATTTTTAATTTACTTAATTTATCTAATTTAACTTTAATATTGTTAAGAGAAGAAATCTTATTTTCTATTCTTTTTTCTCTTAAAATTTTATTTTTATTAAACTTTTTAATATTTTTTTTATTAGCTAACATAGCTTTTCCAGCAGGAAACAAAAAATTTCTAGCATATCCTGCTTTAACATTAACTATATTTCCTTTTTCTCCTAACTTTACTATTTTTTCTGACAATATTATTTTCATAAAATTAAGAATATCTAAATTTTTTATATTTTATTTTATTTATGTTTATCAGTATAAGGTAATAAAGCTAAATATCTAGCTTTTTTTATAGCTTTTGAAAGCTTTCTTTGATATTTTGATTTTGTTCCAGTAATTCTACTTGGAACTATTTTTCCGTTCTCAGTAATATAATTTTTTAATAAATTTATGTCCTTATAATCTATATCTTTTATTCCCTCTGAAGTGAATCTACAAAATTTTCTTCTTCTAAAATATCTAATCATATTTATGTCTTTAAAACAATATTTTTAAAATATTATTTATTTCCTTTTAATTTTTTTTTCAGAATCTTTTATTATGAACATAGGAGATTTATCAAATATTGGTTTTTTCATAGAAATTATAAGATTTCTTAATATATTTTCATCAAATCTTATTTTATTGTCTAGTTCTTTCATAACATTTTTTAACACTTCTATATTCATTAAAATGTAATGACCCTTATGTATTTTTTTTACAGGATATGCTAAATGTCTTCTACCCCAATTTTCTAACCTATGAATTATACCTTTACTTTCTTTTATAAAATTAATATATTTTTCTAAAATTTGAGATACTAAATTACTATTTCCAGGATGGAATATTAATACTATTTCATAATTTTTCATATAAAAATAAATACCATGTAAAAATAATTTAAAAAATATTTAAAAAATATTTAAAAGTATAACTATACTAATAAAATATTTTTTCTTAAAATTTCTAAAATTTTATTTTTTGCACCTTCTATATTATCACAATTTATAAAATATAAATTTTTCCAAGATTTTATCCATGTCATTTGTTTTTTTACTAATTTTTTTGTAGAAAAAAATATTCTATCGAACATCTCATTATATGTAATTTTTTTGTTTATAAAGTCCCACATTTGCGAATATCCTATACATTTCATAGATTGAAATTTTACATCTAAAATATCATTTTTAAATAATTCATAAACTTCTTTTTCAAAACCAGAATCTAACATGTTTTGCAATCTTAAAATTATTTTTTTATGTAAAAAGTACATATTATTAGGAATCAAAGCAAATTGTAACACTTTATATGGAAATTCATTTTTAATTAAAAAACTACTTTTTTTTTTCCAGTAGAATAATATACTTCTAATGCTCTAGATAATCTATATATATCATTTTTATTTATATTGTTAGCACTTTTTGAATCTATTTTTTGTAATTTGTTATACAAATTTATAGAACCATAATTTTTTACATATAAAAAAATTTTTCTAGTAAAATGTTTGTTTCTCTTAGGTAAATTTAACAATCCATTTAAGAGTATTTTATAATATAACATTGTACCCCCAACTAACAATGGAATTCTTTTTTCTAAAAAAGATAGTTCTATTTCTCTTAATGAATCATAATAAAAATTAGCAACAGAATAACATTGATTAGGATTTATAATATCAACCAATTTATGAGGAAACTTTTTTAATTCATGTTCGTTAGGTTTAGCTGTTCCTATGTTCATATTTTTATAAACCATAGAAGAATCTACACTAATTATTCTAGCATTTATTTCATCATAAATTTTCATAGCTAAAGCAGTTTTTCCAGAACAAGTAGGTCCCATTAAAAAAACAACTATATTATTTTTTTTCATAAAACTATTTTAAATTTATTATATACAATATATATAATAATCCTTTTATACTATTTATAAATGAAATCATATATTATTACCAAAAATTTTTATATTAATATATAATAATATATTATTAATATTTTTAAAACAATTTTATTTTTTCCATTTTTTATAATATTTTATTAATCCATGCGTGGAACTATCATATTCATAATTAACTTTTTTTCTATTTTTTAAATTTTTATATATAATTTTAGATAAATTTTTTCCTAATTCAACCCCCCATTGATCGAAACTAAAAATGTTTAAAATTATTCCTTGAGTAAATATTTTATGTTCATACATAGATAATAATATACCTATATTTTTAGGACTAATACTTTTAAACATTATAGAATTAGATGGAGTATTTCCAAAAAAAATTTTATATAATTTTGCATTATTTTTATTAGATTTATATTTTTTGCTAAACTTTTCTATAAAATTGCTTCCAAAAGCTAATGATTTAGTTTGAGCTAAAAAATTAGATAATAAATTTATATTATGATTATAAAAATTTTTATTTCTATTATTTACGAAAGATATAAAATCACAAGGAACAAATCTAGTTCCTTGATGTAAAAGTTGAAAAAAAGAATGCTGACAATTTGTGCCAACGCCGCCCCATATAATTTGACTGGTATTATATAAAACTTTTTCACCATTTTTATCAATATTCTTTCCATTAGATTCCATGTTCAATTGTTGTATATAATCGGTAAATTTGTTTAATCTATTACTATAAGTCAAAATAGCTTCAGTCTCTGCATTAAAAAAAATATTGTACCAAAAACTTATTAGAGAAAGTATTATAGGAATATTTTTATTATATGGCTCATTATAAAAATGATCATCCATTTTATTAGCCCCATTTAAAAATTTTAAAAAATTTTTATATCCTATAGACAACATGATAGACAGTCCAGCTGATGACCACACAGAATATCTACCACCTATGGATTTAAAAATCTTAAATATATTATTTTTTTTTATTCCAAATCTAATAGCTTCATTTTTGTTATTAGAAACAGCATAAAAATGTTTAGAAAAAAATTTTTTTTTATTAATTTTATTATTAAAATATTTTTTTACACTATTAGCGTTCTTTATAGTCTCATAAGTTTTAAAAGTTTTAGAAACTATTAAAAATAAAGATTTTTCTAAATCTATTTTTCTTAATATATCTATTAAATTATTATTATCTATATTAGATAAATAATGTATATTTAAATGATTTTTATAATCTTTAAGTGCAGTATTTACCATTTTAGGCCCTAATTCTGACCCTCCTATACCTATATTTATTATGTCAGTTATTTTTTTATTAGTAAAACCTCTTAACCTTCCATTTATAACTCTTTCAGAAAAAGTTTTCATTTCTTCTAAAGATTTTTTAACTTTTAACATTATATTTTTTTTTAAAAAATTTTTAGATATAATAGGTCTTCTTAAGGCAACATGTAATACAGAGCTGTTTTCAGTCTTATTGATTTTCTCTCCTTTAAACATTTTTTTTATTTCTTTATTTAATTTAATTTCTTTAGCAAATTTACATAAAAATTTCATAATATTATCATTAATTATATTTTTAGAATAATCTAAAACCATAATATCCATAAAATTTATAGAAAATTTTTTAAATCTATTTTTATCATTTAAAAAAAGATCTTTAATATGTATATTTTTAATATTTTTAAAATTTTTATACAAAATTTTAAAATATTTATTTTTTTTAAAATAATTAAATTTCATATATTTTTGATCTCATAAATTTTAAATATTAAATATATTAATATTAATATAAACAAGTTTATAATATAACAAAAAATATAATAATTTAAAAAATAATACTATAAAAAACAAAAAATAAGTATATGAAAAACAAAAAATTAATATGGATAGATTTAGAAATGACTGGGTTAAATCCAGAAAAAAACTTTATTTTAGAAGTTGGAGTAATTATTACAGATAAAAATTTAAAAACTATAACAAAAGGAATATCAATTCCTATACATCAAAATATTAGCATACTCAAAAAGATGAATTTATGGAACAAAAGAACACATAAAAAAAGTGGATTATTAAAAAAAGTCATAACCAGCAAATACAATGAAAAAAACGCTGAAAAAAAAATTATAGAATTTATAAAAAAATTTGTAAAAAAAAAGGAATCTCCAATGTGTGGAAATTCTAATTTTGTAGATAAAATTTTTCTAAAAAAGTTTATGCCTAAACTATTAAATTATTTTCATTATAGAACAATAGATGTCAGTACATTAAAAGAAATATCTAAAATATGGAATAAAAAAATATACAAAAATTTAAATAAGAAAAAAACTCATAGAACTATATCAGACATAAAAGAATCAATAAAAGAGCTTTTATATTATAAAAAAAATTTTTTAATATGTAAATAAAACGAATTAATTAAAAAAATAAAAAACTTGTTTAAAAAAAAATATTAATATATAATTTACAAAATAAGCGGGAATAGCTCAGTAGGTTAGAGTGCAACCTTGCCAAGGTTGAGGTCACGAGTTCGAATCTCGTTTCCCGCTAAAAAAATATTCAAACAATTTTATATAAATAAAAAATTTATATAATTAATATTAACAATGTTCTTAAATAATTAAGACATATAAAAAAATTATATAATATATAAATAAAAATATTAAAAATAATAATATTTTAGTGTTATAATTAGTTTTGAAAATTTTTAAATCTTTTATTAAATTTTTCAATTCTACCGCTAGTATCAACTACACGTTGTTTCCCTGTAAAAAATGGATGACAAGATCCACATATATCTAAATTTATAGATTTTTTATTTATAGTAGAAAAAAATTTTATATTATTTCCGCATGAACAGAAAGCCGTCACTTCTTTATATTTAGGATGTATTTTTTTTTTCATATTTTTAAAACCTAATTTTTTAAAAAATAAATAAACAAAACTAAAATTAAGTATATAAATTTATATAAATATTATATAAAAAATATTGATATAAAAACATATAATAAAAAATATAATATATATATATCATAATTTTAAAATAATATATTAAAAAAATAAAAAATATATTAAAAACATTATACTTTATAATAATAATTATAATAAAAAATATTAATAATAAAAGAAAAATATATAAAAGGAATTTTATGACAACTATATTAAGCGTTCGTTTAAAAAAAAAAGTAGTAATAGGTGGAGATGGCCAAGCTACTTTAGGAAACACAGTTATAAAAAGTAATGTAAAAAAAGTAAGAAATTTATATAATAAAAAAGTAATAGCAGGTTTTGCTGGGGGTACAGCTGATGCATTTACACTATTCGACTTATTTGAAAAAAAATTGTTGATTCATCAAGGTCAGTTACAAAGATCTGCAATAGAATTAGCTAAAGATTGGAGAACAGACAAAATACTAAGAAGATTAGAAGCTTTACTTGCTGTGGCGGATAAAAGTACATCATTAATAATAACTGGAAATGGAGATGTAATAAAACCTGAAAATGATTTAATTGCAATAGGATCAGGGGGGTCATATGCACAGGCTTCAGCGCAAGCATTATTAAAACATTCTAATTTAACAGCAAAAGAAATTGTTAAAGAATCTTTAATAATAGCATCTAACATTTGTATATATACAAATCAAATTTTTACAATAAAAGAGCTATCTTCAAAAAAATAAGGATCAAATATGTCAGAAATGACTCCTAAAAATATTGTTAATGAATTAGATAAATTTATAATAGGACAAAAAAAAGCAAAAAGAGCTGTAGCAATAGCTTTAAGGAATAGATGGAGAAGAATGAAAGTAAATAAAGATATAAGAAATGAAATAACTCCAAAAAACATATTAATGATAGGTCCAACAGGAGTTGGAAAAACAGAAATTGCTAGAAGATTAGCTAAGTTAGCAAATTCTCCATTTATAAAAATAGAAGCAACAAAATTCACTGAAGTAGGATATGTAGGAAAAGAAGTTGATTCTATAATTAGAGATTTAACAGATTTAGCTATGAAAATGGTTAGAGTTCAAATAATAGAAAATAACAAGAAAAAAGTAAAAAAAATAGCAGAAGAAAAAATATTAGCAGTTTTAGTCCCAACAGTACAAAACAACTGGGGAGTTCAAGATGCTAATCAAAGACCATTAGCTACAATAAAATCTTTTAGAAAAAAATTAAGAGAAGGAAAATTAGATGATAAAGTAATAGAAATAAGTGTTTCAGTAACTCCTCTAGGAGTGGAAATAATGGCTCCTCCTGGAATGGAAGATCTTACAAATCAACTTCAATCAATATTTCAAAATTTAGGAAGTAATAAAAAAAGAACTAGAAAGCTTAAAATAAAAGATGCTATGAAAATTTTAATAGAAGAAGAAGCATCGAAATTAATAAATCCAGAAGAAATTAAGAAAAAAGCTATAAACGCAGTAGAACAAAAAGGAATAGTATTTATAGATGAAATAGATAAAATATGTAGACGAAGTGGAATAAATTCAGGACCAGATATTTCTAGAGAAGGAGTTCAAAGAGATCTATTACCTTTAGTAGAGGGATGTACAGTATCTACTAAATATGGAACTGTTAAAACAGATCATATATTATTTATAGCTTCTGGAGCATTTCAAGTTTCTACCCCATCAGATTTAATACCAGAACTACAAGGAAGACTTCCTATAAGAGTAGAATTAAAATCATTAACTATAGAAGACTTTGAAAGAATTTTAACAGAACCTAGTTCTTCTATTACTATTCAATATCAAGCTCTAATGAAAACAGAAGGAATAAAAATAAATTTTAAAAAAAGTGGAATAAGATGTATAGCTGAAGCTGCATGGAAAGTTAATCAGTCTATGGAAAACATAGGAGCTAGAAGATTACATACAGTTATGGAAAAATTGATGGAAGACATATCATTCAATTCAAATGAAAAAAAAAATACTTCAGTAGAAATAAATAAAAAATACGTAAAAAAACACTTAGAAAAATTTGTATCTAATGAAGATCTAAGTAAATTTGTATTATAAAAAATTAATGAACAAAAAAAGTAAAAAATTTTTTCTTATCTTAGAAATAATCTGAGATAAGAAAATTTTTATATAAAAAACTATATTAATATTTTAATATTATTATAAAAATAAAAAAATATTTAATATAAATAATTTTTAATTTGTTAAAAGAAAAATATATTATGATATAATATTATAATAAATAATATTTTTTTTAAAAAATAGAGAAAAAAATGACAGATTGGATAAAAGCAACTGTTATAAAAATAAAAAAATGGAAATTTCCATTATTTAGTATAATTTTAAATGCAAAAATATCACCATTTATAGCAGGTCAATTTACTAAAATAGCAATATTAAAAAACAAAAAAAAAATACAAAGAGCATACTCTTATGTAAATTCACCTAAAAATAAAAATTTAGAATTTTATATAACATATGTAAAAAATGGAATAATAACAAAAAAATTATATAACCTAAAACCAGGAAAAATAGTAATGATAAGTAAAAAATCTTTTGGATTTTTTACACTAAAAGAAATACCTAGTACAAGAAATCTATGGATGATATCTACTGGCACAGCTATAGGACCATATTTATCTATATTACAAGATGATAATGAAGAAATTAAAAAATTTAAAAAAATAATATTAATACATGCAGTTAGATATAAAAATCAGTTTAATTACAAAAATATAATAAAAAAAATAATGTTCAAACATAAAAATAATTTTATATTTCAAAAAATAGTAAGTAGAGAAAAATTAAATAAAAAATATTTATTTGGAAGAATACCAAAATTATTTTCTAATGATAGTATAGAAAAAATAACAAAAACAAAAATAAATAATAAAAACTCACATTTTATGATTTGTGGAAATCCAAATATGGTAAAAGATACAAACAAAATATTAATAGAAAAATATAAACTTAAAAAAAATTTAAGAAAAAACCCTGGACATATAACTAATGAAAACTATTGGTAATTTCAAATAAATATATTAAAAAAATAAAATAAATTAACAATTGTTTATTGTAAAAGGAATTACTTTAGAAATATCATTTCTATTCAAATTTATCATAATTATTCTATCTATTCCAATAGCAATTCCTGAGCATTTAGGAATTCCTCTAGACAAAGCATCTAAAAAAAAATTATCTATCTTTATTTTTTCTAAACCTATTTTTTTTCTAATATAATTTTCATTTTTAAATCTTTTTTCTTGATCTTTTCTATCTCTTAACTCATAAAATCCATTAGCTATTTCTATTCCTTTAAAAAAAACTTCAAATCTATCAGACAATTTTTTATTTTTTTTATTTATAGATGACAATAGTGCTTGATCAGATGGAAAATGATATATAAAAATAGGTCTTTCTTTTCCCAAATATTTTTCTATTCCTATTAAAAATAGTATTTCTAACAAATTTTTTTTACATATAAATTTTGAATTTTTTATTAAATGAAAATGTTTCAAATGTATTATTTTTTTTATTAAAGTACATTTATTAGACTTAAATGGATCAATTTCCAAATATTTAATAAAAACTTTTTTATAAGAAATAATATCAGATTTTTTAAAATAAAATATTTTTTGAAAAAAATAATCAACTTTATTAATTAACTCAAACATATTACAATTTACAATATATAGTTCAAGCATAGTAAACTCAGGATTATGATATTTTCCTAACTCTTCATCTCTAAAACTATGACATATTTGATATATAGATCCTATTTTTAAAGATAATAACCTTTTCATATGATATTCAGGACTTGGTATCATCCACAGATCTATTACTTTATTAATATTGTTATCATAATAATTAGTTTTAAAACATTTTATATTACAATCTGAAACTGCATGTCTAGATAAAATAGGAGTATCTACTTCTAATATATTTAAATTATTAAAAAATTTTCTTATATTAAAAATAATTTTTGATCTATATATTAAATCTTTTACTTTTATTAAATTATTATAACTTTTTTTCTTTTTCATAAAAATATTAAAAAAATTTATAAGTTTACAAAACAATATTTCGTTTTGTAAACTTTTTTAAAAAATTAACAAACTGTTTCTATAAAAATTATAAAAAAATATTTACTTATTTAATAAAAAACAAATTTTTAATTATTGGATTACTAATTTTAGAAAAAACTACATTAGTTTTCATGCCATATGAATGTATTCTACTTTTGTATGTATCTTCAGATATATTATTACTATTAAAATTAAAATAATTTCTTGCTTTAGTAATACTACATATGTCTACTTCAAAACTATTTTCATTAATTCTATTTATTTTATAAGAAATCTTTGGATGACGAAATGTATATTTTAAAATATCTGGATATTTAGCTATTACCCCAAAGAAAGCTTTTGCTAAAACTCCTTCTTGAGCAAAACAAGAAACTAATTTTCTATCTGATATATTAGGTAATAATTCCCTAAATTTTCTTAAAACTACTCTAGGGTCTTTATTATTTGTTATAGATTTTCCATCAATAGACATTTCTACATGACCTAATTCAGATATAAAAATCTTATGTAAATCTTCTTTATTAGTTCTATTTAAAAAATCAAAATGATTTCTTATATCTTTTCCAAATTTAACTAAAGGAAAAGATTCATTAGCATCATTTAATAATTTCCATTTATTTCCTTTATCGTCTATTTCTTCTATTTTTTTATCAATTTTTGTTTCAGAAATTTTTTTTGAGTTTTCACAACATCTATTATGTAAAGGAAAACCTTTCATATATACTACTTTTGCATCATGTCTATAAACAGATTTTTTTGAAGATAATTCTTTTGATTTGTTCAACCCAATAGAAACAGGTGCTATATATTTGTCTTCTAAAGGATCATTTTCAACATCATAAGAATTTTTATCTATTTTGTTCTTGTTAACTTTATTTATTTCTTTAAAATATTTAACAAGATCATCTTTAATTTTTTTATCTTTAGGATCAATATTTAAATTTATTTTTTTAGAATCATATACTTTAATAGTTTTTTTATATTCTGGAGAAAAAGAAAAATATGAGATATTAGCTAATACTCTAATTTTTTTACCATAATTTTCTTTAAAATTTCTTAATTTTGGCAAAACATTAGATATAATATTGTTATCTTTAGCATCGTTTTTAAAATTATTTACTTTAGAATCTTTATATTTAGATAACTCAGATAAAAATAAAACTTTATTTTTATACTTGTTATAAAACAATCTAAATTTAGAAACTTCAGATCCTTTATCTATATATTTTATTGTTTGATATTTTTCTATAGTTAATACTTTATCATTTGTATTTTTTTTAGTATTTTCTTTAGATTTATTTAAAATTTTAGATTCGTTTTCTTTATAATATAATTTGTTTTTAGATTTTTTTATTATTGGTTTATGATAAGTAAATGGTTTTCTTTCAGGTACTAATGTAATAACTGCGCTAATTTCAGGATGTTCAAATGAATCTACTTTATAATCTTGAATCATACCACTTTCATTTTTTTTAGAACTATCTTTAGAATTAACATTTATAACACGTTTTAAAGATGTTGTTTCACTGATATTATAAATATATGACATAATATTATGCCTTAAATGCATATTCTATAATTTTTATTTAATTAAATTTTTTATATTTAGTCAAGTGATTTATTAAAACAAAATAAAATTTTTTTAAAATTTAATTGAATATTCAGTAAACATATATAAAAATTATCATAATATTAATAAAAAATTTAAAAAATACAATTTAGTAAAAATTATTTATGTTTATTTTCCCGTCATATATATGAAAAGTATTACCTGATAAAAAAATATTTTTAAAATTTTTTTCACAAAAAATATTTAATTTCCCTCCACTTAAATTTACTAAAACATTTTTATTCAAAAAATTATTTTTTATTCCTATTATTACAGATGCGCAAGCACCACTTCCACAAGATTTAGTTTCACCTACTCCTCTTTCATATGTTCTAACATTAATTTCTTTTTTTGAAACTATTTCTACAAAATTTACATTTACCCCCATTGGGAACAAATAATATTTTTCTAAAAATGAACCAATATAATTAACTTCAGCTAAAAATATGTTTTCTACAAAAATTACACAATGAGGATTTCCTAAAGACACTACAAAATATTTTATTTTTTTTGAATTTATTAATGTATAATATCCATCTTTAGAATATTTTTTTAAAAAAGGAATTTTAGTAGGATTAAAAATTGGTTTAGACAATTTAACAGAAACACAATCTTTATCTATATTACTTAAATAAATTTTTTGATCATTAGTTTTTACACAAATATTTTTTTTTTTAGAAATATTTTTTAAATTTATGAATCTTCCAAAACATCTAACTCCATTAACACATTGAAATACTTCAGTTCCATCATAGTTAAAAATTCTATAAATAAAATCTACTTTCTTATCAAAACTTTCTTCTAACAAAATTAGTTGATCAAAACCTATACCAGTATTTCTATCTGATAATCTTTTTACTAACACACTAGTAAATACAATTTTGTTATTCAAATTATTAAATATTGCAAAATCGTTTCCTAAACCATGCATTTTTGAAAAATTTATTAGCATAATAAAAAATTTTCTTATTAAAAATATAATTTTTATAATTTTTTATAATAATTAAATACATTTATAATAAAAATAAAAAAAAATAATTTTGATCGGCGAAAGAGGATTTGAACCTCTGACCTACTGGTCCCAAACCAGTTGCGCTACCAAGCTGCGCTATTCGCCGATAAAATATATTGTTATAAAATTAAAAATTATTGGGTGATTAATGGGATTCGAACCCATGACCACTGAAACCACAATCCAGGGCTCTACCAACTGAGCTATAATCACCAATTATATGAATTAAAAATACAATATATAAATATTAAATCATTTAAAAAAATTTTTATAAATAATATACTTTATTATAATAAAAATATTTATATATTATATAAAATATATATTGATTATATATATATAAAAAATATATTTCAATAAAATATTAAAATATTAGTTAATAAAGTAAATAATATTTTTTAAAAAAAAATAATTTTTTTATAATTTTGTAAAAATATTTAAATATTATAAATTTTTTATGATCTTTTCATCATTTCAAAAAAATCGTTATTAGTTTTAGTCATAGATAATTTGGTAATCAAAAATTCCATTGCATCAATTTCACTCATAGGGTGTATTATTTTCCTTAAAATCCACATCTTTTTTAATTCTTCTTTAGAAGTTAACAACTCTTCTTTTCTAGTCCCTGATCTATTATAATCTATTGCAGGAAATACTCTCTTCTCAGCAATTTTTCTAGACAAAGGTAATTCCATATTTCCAGTTCCTTTAAATTCCTCATATATAACTTCATCCATTTTGGATCCAGTATCTATTAACGCTGTAGCTATTATAGTTAAACTACCTCCTTCTTCTACATTTCTAGCTGCACCAAAAAATCTTTTAGGTCTATGTAATGCATTAGCATCTACACCTCCTGTTAATACTTTACCTGAAGCTGGCACGACTGTATTATAAGCTCTAGCTAATCTAGTTATAGAATCTAACAAAATTACTACATCTTTTTTATGTTCAACTAAACGCTTAGCTTTTTCTATAACCATTTCAGAAACTTGAACATGTCTAGAAGCTGGCTCATCAAAAGTAGAAGCTACAACTTCTCCATTAACTAATCTTTGCATTTCTGTAACTTCTTCTGGTCTTTCATCTATAAGTAATACCATTAACACACAATCTGTATAATTATGAGCTATACTTTGAGCAATGTTTTGTAACAACATTGTTTTACCTGCCTTAGGAGGTGCTACTATTAGACCTCTTTGCCCACGCCCTATAGGAGATGATAAATCTAAAACTCTAGCTGTTATATCTTCAGTAGAACCATTTCCTCTTTCCATTCTCAATCTAGAGTTAGCATGCAAAGGAGTTAAGTTTTCGAACAAAATTTTACTTCTAGAGCTTTCAGGTTTATCATAGTTAACTTCATTAACTTTTAATAATGCGAAATATCTTTCTCCTTCTTTAGGAGGTCGTATTTTTCCAGATATAGTATCCCCTGTTCTTAAATTAAATCTTCTTATTTGACTTGGAGAAACATATATATCATCTGGACCGGCTAAATAAGAACTATCAGAAGATCTTAAAAATCCAAAACCATCTTGTAATATTTCCAATACTCCATTTCCAAATATATCTTCTCCTCCTTTTGAATGCTGCTTTAGTATTGAAAAAATAATATCTTGTTTTCTCATTCTTGCTAAATTTTCTAGCCCCATTTTTTCACCGAGAATAATTAGTTCAGAAACCGGGTTATTTTTTAGTTCGGTAAGATTCATTATTTTATATTCTTAGTAAACTGGGATTCAAATCTTGTGAAGATTATTAAAAAGATAATAATTTTTTTATTTAAATATAAAATAAAATTATTTTTAATTATTTTTAAGATCTTATATGATTTAAATTATATTATATTTTATATACATAAACCAGCGGTTTTAATAAATAAAACCGCTTTTTTGTTTTTAATTTTATATATAATTATTTAATAAACTTTTTAATTGACTTTTAGAAACAGATCCTATCTTAGTTTCTTTAATGATCCCATTATGAAATAATATTAAAGTTGGTATACTTTTAATAAAATATTTTTTTGATATATTAACATTTTTTTCAACGTTAACCTTTCCAATTTTAATTTTATTTATGTATTCTTCTGACAAATCTTCTAAAATTGGCATTAAAATTTTACATGGTCTGCACCATTCAGCCCAAAAATCTACTAAAATTACACATTTTTCTTTTAAAACATTTTTTTTAAAATTTTTATCATTTAATTTAATTATTTTATTTGTTGTCATAATATTATCTACAAAAAAAAATATAAAAATATTTTATCAAATAAATAAAATTTCTAAAACTACTATATCCATTTTAAATCTTTTTTAGGTAATTCATTTATAAATCTGCTAGGAATTGTAGAAATATTTTCTCCATATTTTCTTCTTGTTTTAGAAAATGTAAGTATTAACTTTTTTTTAGCCCTAGTTATTCCGACATATGTTAATCTTCTTTCTTCATCAATATCATTGTTAGATATACTGGAATAATGTGGTAATATTCCTTCTTCCATTCCCATTATAAAAACAAATGGAAATTCTAATCCTTTGGATCCATGCAAAGTCATTAATTTAATAAATTTCTTTTTTTTAAAATCTTTTTTTGAATTTTCATCTTCTACAACAAGTTTTTCTATTATTTCCTGAAAAATTAATTTATAATCTTTATTTTTATTTTTACAAAAGTTTTTCACCCATGATAAAAAAATTTTTAAATTTTTTATACATGTTTCAAACTTTTCTAAATTATATTTTTTTTTTTTTATCCAATCAATATAGTTAGTATCTTTTACTATTTTATATAAAACCTTATCTGGACTTTTTATAGAAAAAATAATAATTTTATTAAACCAAATAATAAATTTTTTTAAATTATTAACACTTTTTTTATTAAATATTTTACATAACTTTTTACTTGAACAAGATTTAAATAAACTAATATTATTATTTTTAGATAATAATTTTAATTTAGATAATGTAACTTTTCCAATTTTTCTATTAGGAGTATTTATTACTTGCAAAAAAGAGAAATCATTATTTGGATTTATTATTAGTTTTAAATAATTTAATAAATTTTTTATTTCTAATATGTTAAATAAAGAAGTATTAGAAAATATTTTATATGGAATAGACCTAATCAATAAAATTTTTTCTAAAATCTTTACTTGTTGATTGTTTCTATATAAAATAGCAAAATCATTATATTCATAATTTTTTAAAATACAATTTTTATTTATTTCATCAATAACTCTATTGCATTCGTCAAACTCGTTATCTGCAGATATTATATTTATGTAAGATCCATATTTAAAATTAGAAAATAACTTTTTAGAAAATAAGTGAGAATTATTAGAAATTAAAATATTAGCAGCATTTAAAATCCTACCTGAAGATCTATAATTGTGTTCTAATTTTATTATTTTCAATTTAGGATAATCATTTTTTAATAAAGAAAAATTTTTAGGATTAGCACCTCTCCATGAATATATTGATTGATCATCATCTCCAACTAAAGTAAAATTTTTAGAATTGTTTAACATTTTTATAAGTTCATATTGTACAAAATTAGTATCTTGATATTCATCCACTAACAAATATTTAACTTCTTTTTTAAAAAAATTTCTTAATAATACATTTTTTTTTAATAATAATACAGGCAAAAAAATTAAATCGTCAAAGTCTAAAATATTAAAGTTTCTTAAATATTTTTGATAAATTTCATAACAACTTGCAAAAATATAATCTAAAGAATTATTAGCTATTTTTTTTGCAATGTTATAATTTACAAAATCATTTTTACATTTAGAAATAAAAAATATTAATTTTTTTAACAATTTTGTGTCTCTATTTAAAAATCTCTTTGTAATGTCTTTTAAAATAATATTTTGCTCATATCTATCGAATATAGAAAAATTTTTTTTAGTATATAAATTACTATGATCTAACTTTAATATTTTTATTCCCAAAGAATGAAATGTAGAAATATTTAAATAATCAGATTTTTTATTTCCCAAAATTTTTTTAATTCTTTCTTTCATTTCACTTGCTGCTTTATTAGTAAAAGTTAATGCAAAAATATTTTTTGCATTTATTCCACATTTATTTATTAAATAAACAATTTTATTTATTATAACTCTAGTTTTTCCAGATCCAGCTCCAGCTATTACAAGACAAGGATTAGAAATAAGTTTTACAGCATTTTTTTGTACACAATTTAATAACATAAATTTTAATTTGTTAAAATAAAACAGTTTTTAAAAAAAATATATTAAATTTATTTTTTTTTAAAAAACTATTTGAAAGAAATATTTTTCATTTTAGTCATGTATTTTCTTAATTTACTTCCTATTTTTTCTATATCATGATTTCTTATTTCATTGTTTATTTTAGACAATTTTTTATTGTTTATAATAATTTTTGTTTTTTTTGAATTAAACAACTCATCATATTTTAAATTGTTTACAAATTTTTTTAAAATTGGTATTGCTTTTTCAGAAAAAATATAGTTTCCATATTCAGCTGTATCAGAAATAACTAAATTCATTTCATAAAGTTTTCTTCTAGATAAAGTATTTGCTATAAGTGGTATTTCATGTAGCGATTCATAATAAGCAGATTCTTTACAAATTCCTGACTCTAGCATTATTTCATAAGACAATTCTATTCCAGCTCTTAAAGAAGATATTATAAAAATACAATTTTCAAAATATTCTTCTTCTGAAAACTGTTTATCAGATTTTTTAGAAATTTCAAAATTATAATTTTTATTCATATTTCTAAAAAATAATAATTTTTTATCATTATTTTTCCAATCTTTTATCATATTTCTAGAAAATTTGCCAGAAATTATATCATCCATATGTTTTTTAAATAATGGTTTTAATAAAACTTTTAATTTATTAGAAATTTCATAAGATTTTATTTTAGAAATATTTGAAATTCTATCAAACATTAAAGTAATACCTCCATGTTTTAAAGACTCAGTAATAATTTCCCACCCATTTTGCACTAAACTACACGCAAAATTTTTATTAAAATTTTCTGAAATTAATTTATCATAATATACTACAGATACAGATTGCAACATACCACATAATATTGTTTGTTCACCCATTAAATCAGATTTTACTTCTGCTGAAAAAGAAGATTCTAAAACACCTGCTTTATGACTTCCTAATCCATAAGCCCAAGCTTTTGCATAATCAATACCATATTTTTTACAATCGTTTTTTTTATGGACAGATATCAAAGTAGGAACTCCAAATCCCCTTTTATATTCTTCTCTAACTTCAGTTCCAGGACATTTTGGAGCAACCATTATAACAGTAATATCATCTCTTATTTTTTGACCATATTCTATTATATTAAAACCATGAGAATATCCTAATATGGAATTAAACTTCATTAATTTCTCTATTTTATTTATAACATTATAATGCTCTTTGTCAGGAGTTAAATTTATTACTAAATCAGCATTTGGTATTAAATCTTCATATGTTCCAACACAAAATTTATTTTTTATAGCATTCATCCAAGATTTATTTTTTTTTTTTATAGAAGATTTTCTTAAAGCATATGAAACATTTAATCCTGAATCTCGTAAGTTTAACCCTTGATTTAATCCTTGAGACCCACATCCTATTATAACAATTTTTTTGTTTATTAAAACATTTACTTTTTTATTAAATTCTTTTTTTTTTACTAATCTGCAATGTTTTAATTCTTTTAATTTTTCTCTAAAATTTAAAGTATTAAAATAATTTTTCATAATGTCTCCATAAACTTTTATAAAATATATAAAATAAAGTCTTAACATAAAATAAAAATTATATTTTCATAAATTTATAATATTTTTTTTATATCTCTATAAGCACCTTCATCTGCACTTGTTGCAAAATAAGAATATATTTTTAATGAAGAAGAAATTTTTCTATTTCTTGAAACTGGAGTATAAGAGTTCTTTCCTCTAGAATGTTGTTCTTTTTTTCTAGTATTTAGTTCTTTTGTAGAAACGTTTAAAGAAATTGTTCTATTAGGAATATTAATATCAATTATATCATAATTTTTTATCAAAGCTATTTCACCACCACTTGCAGCCTCAGGTGAAACATGACCAATAGACAACCCAGATGTACCACCAGAAAATCTTCCATCTGTAATCAATGCGCAATATTTATCTAAATCAACAGATTTTAAATAAGATGTTGGATATAACATTTCTTGCATACCAGGGCCTCCTTTAGGACCTTCGTATCTTATAACTATTACATCACCCTTTAAAATTTTGCTATTTAATATTGCATTCACTGCATCTTCTTGACTTTCATATACTTTAGCTGGTCCTGAAAAAATTAAACTTTTTAAATTTACACCAGCTGTTTTTACAACACATCCTTTTTTAGCTAAATTGCCATATAAAATAGCTATACCTCCATCACTACTATAAGAATTTTTTATAGATCTTATACATCCATGTTTTCTATCTTTATCTAATTTTTTCCACTTAAAAGATTGAGAAAATGGAACTATAGTTTTTTTTCCTTTTGGAGCTGATTTAAACATGTTTTTTATATTTTTGTCTTTAGATAACATTATATCATATTTTAATATCATTTCTTCTATTGTAAATCCAAGAAAATTAATAGTAGATTTTTTTAACAAATCTCCTCTATATAATTCTCCTAATAACCCAAAAACCCCACCTGCTCTATGAAAATCTTCTATATGATATTTTTTAGAATTAGGAGAAACTTTACAAATATATGGAATTTTTTTTGACAAAAAGTCTATATCAGAAATATTAAATTTTATATTTCCTTCTTTAGATAAAGCTAATAAATGTAAAATAGTATTAGTAGATCCACCCATAGATATGTCTAAACACATAGCATTATACAACGAATTTTTGTTTATTAGACTTTTTGGTAATACATTTAAATTTTTATTCTCGTAAAAATCCTTAGTAATATTTACTATATGTTTACCGGCTGAAACAAATAATTTTTTCCTTTCTAAATGAGTAGCTAATAATGTTCCATTTCCTGGAAATGAAATTCCTAAAACTTCAGTTAAACAATTCATAGAATTAGCCGTAAACATGCCTGAACAAGAACCACAAGTAGGGCATGCGTTTTTTTCTACAATTTTAGAAATATCTTTTCCATAATTTTTTGATCCATATACAATAGCATCTACTAAATCTACTTTACTATACTTTCCATCCACCATTATTCTTCCTGATTCCATAGGACCGCCAGAAACAAATATAGTAGGTATATTTAATCTTAAAGATGCTATTAACATGCCAGGAGTAATTTTATCACAATTAGAAATACAAACCATAGAATCAACACAATGTGCGTTTATAACATATTCAATTGAATCAGCAATTATTTCCCTTGAAGGTAAAGAATATAACATTCCTGAATGACCCATTGCTATACCATCATCTATAGCAATAGTATTAAACTCCTTAGGATTACCTCCATTTAATTTTATTTCTTTTGAAACTAACTTTCCTAAATTTCTTAAATGTATATGACCTGGAACAAATTCTGTAAAAGAATTTACTACAGCAATAATAGGTTTTTTAAAATCATCATCTTTCATACCTGTAGCTCTCCAAAGAGCTCTAGATCCAGAAGAATTTTCACCTTGAGTAGTAATATAAGATCTGTATGGCACGTTTTTAAACTCCATCTTTAATATTTTTTACATATTAAAAATATTTAAAAAAATACTCATTTATATGTTTAACAAAATTTGATAAAATAATAAAATTATCATGAAAATACTTACTAAAACTATTAATGAACAAATAAAAAATACTTTTGCAGGGGAGGAGGGACTCGAACCCCCAGCATCCGGTTTTGGAGACCGACACTCTACCTATTTGAGTTACACCCCTATATAAAATATTAATACTAAAAAAAAATATTTTTTTTAAAAACACAAAATTTTTATTCTTATAAATTACTAAATTATAATATAATACTATTAAAAATAAATATAGTCTATACATTTTATAAAATAGATTTTAATAAAAAATCAAAAAAAAATGTTTGCTAAATTAAAAAAAAATAAATGAAAAAAATTAAAAAACCTATATATTTAGACTACGCAGCAACTACGCCTGTAGATAAAAAAGTTGCTAAAATTATGTTAAAATATTTAACAAAAAATAGTAATTTTGGAAATGCAGCATCTAGATCTCACAAATTTGGTTGGATAGCAGAAGAAGCTGTAGATATAGCTAGAGAACAAATATCAAATTTAATAAAATCAGATCCAAAAGAAATAATATTTACATCAGGAGCAACAGAATCAATAAATTTAGCAATAAAAGGAATAATGCAATTTTATAAAAATAAAGGAAATCATATAATAACTAGTAAAACAGAACATAAAGCAGTATTAGATACATGTAGATATTTAGAAAGTAAAAAATGTAAAGTTACATATATTACACCTAAAAAAAATGGAATAATAAAAATAAAAGATATACTAAAAAACATAAAAAAAAATACGATATTAATATCAATAATGCATGTTAATAACGAAACTGGAATAATACAAGATATAGATAAAATTAGTAAAATATGTAAAAAAAAAAAAATATTTTTTCATGTAGACGCAACACAAAGTGTAGGGAAAATAAAAATAAATTTAAAAAAAACTAAAATAGATTTAATGTCTTTCTCATCTCACAAAATATATGGACCTAAAGGAATAGGAGCTTTGTTTATTAGAAAAAAACCAAGAATAAGAATATCTCCTCAAATTCATGGTGGAGGTCATGAAAGAGGAATGAGATCAGGAACACTACCTGTACACCAAATAGTTGGAATGGGAGAAGCGTTTAGAATAGCAAAAAAAAAAATCAAGTCAGAAAATATAATGTTAAATAAACTAAGAAATATTTTATGGAAAAAAATAAAAAATATAGAAGAAATATACTTAAATAGTGATCTTAAAAAAACTTCTCCACATATATTAAATATAAGTTTTAATTATATAGAAGGAGAATCTATTATTATGGCTTTAAAAGATTTAGCTGTATCATCTGGATCTGCATGTACATCTGCTAGTTTAGAACCTTCATATGTATTAAAATCTATGGGAATAAAAACAGAACTAGCGCATAGTTCTATAAGATTTTCATTTGGTAGATTTACAAAAAAAAAAGAAATAAAATATGCAGCCAATATAATACATAAATCAGTAAAAAAGTTAAGAAAATTATCTCCATTATGGGAAATGTTTAAAAAGGGAATAAATATAGAAAAAATAAGTTGGAAAATATAAAATTATAATTGTTTATTAAAAAAATTAGGAAAAAAAATGTCTTATAGTAAAAAAGTTCTAGATCATTATGAAAACCCAAGAAATGTTGGATCTTTTTCTACTAAAAAAAAAAATGTAGGAACAAGTTTAGTTGGAGCGCCTGTATGTGGAGACGTAATGAAACTTCAAATAAAAGTAAACAAAAAGGGAATAATAGAAGATGCATGCTTTAAAACATATGGATGCGGTTCAGCTATAGCATCAAGTTCTTTAATGACTCAATGGATAAAAGGAAAAACTTTAAAACAAGCTAAAAAAATAAAAAATACTAAAATAGTAAAAGAACTAAGTTTACCTCCAGTAAAAATACATTGTTCTATATTAGCAGAAGAAGCAATAAAAAATGCAATATTAGATTATAAAAAAAAACAAAAAAAAAAATAAAAAATAATATATGTGCTGAATAATTTTATTCAGCACTATATAACAACATAAGAAAAAATATATGAATTATTTTAAAATTTTTAATATAAAAGAAACATTTAATATTAATCGTGATGAACTATCAAGAAAATTTCATTATTTACAAAGAAAATTTCATCCTGATATGAATATGAAAAATTCTAATTATAAAAAAGATATAAAAAAAAAATCCTATAAAATAAACATAGCATATGGAATTTTAAAAAATCCTATAAAAAGAGCAGAATATATTATAAAAATAAATTGTACTAATAAATTATATAAAAAAAATATATGTAATAAAAAATTTTTGATATATTATTTTAATATAAATAATAAAATAGAAAATTTAGAAAAAGATCCAAAAAATAAAAAAAAAATAAATAACATATTAAAAATTATAAAAGAAAAAAAAAACAAATATTATAAAAAAATAGATGTTTACATAAGAAAAAAAGAATGGAAAAAATCTAAAAATATTTTAACAAAATTAAAATTTTTAAATAAAATCTTAAATAAAAAAATATGAAAAACATTTATTCTTAAAAAGTAATAAGGAGATTTTATGCCTCAAATTTTATTTTTACCAAACAAAATAATTGTACCTAACGGAGCTAAAATATTTGCAAAAACTGGAGAAACTATATTAAATGCTGCTTTAAAAA
Source organism: Buchnera aphidicola (Ceratovacuna japonica) (assembly GCA_024349705.1). Classification (GTDB taxonomy): domain Bacteria; phylum Pseudomonadota; class Gammaproteobacteria; order Enterobacterales; family Enterobacteriaceae; genus Buchnera_G; species Buchnera_G aphidicola_BH. The sequence goes on from AP026065.1 coordinate 412,301, forward strand.
ATAATATAAACATTGATCATGCATGTGAAAAATCTTGCGCATGTACAACATGTCATTGTATAATAAAAAAAGGTTTTTCTTCTCTTTCAAAATGTTCAGAAAAAGAAGAAGACACATTAGATAAAGCATGGAAAGTAGAAGAAAATAGCAGATTAACCTGTCAAGCTAAAATGGGAAAAAAAAATATTATAGTAGAAATACCATATTATTCTTCTAATTATACTAAATAAAAATATAATACTTAAATCAAACATATGGATTATTATTTTTTTTAAAAAAAATTTTTAGAGATATACCCTTTAAATTTAAATATTTAATAAAAGAATTTACTAAATATTTTTTATATGAAAAAAGTAAACCTTCTGTTCTATTACCATGAATTAATATTCTAAATGGTTTTCTAGAAATTAAATTAGCATATTTTAATCTTATTTTTTTTCTATTAAATAAAGGAGGTTTATGATTATCTACAATTTTTTTTAATATTTTAGTTAATATAGAAGAAGGATAATCTTTTTCTAATAATTTATTAATATTATTAATAGCTTTAAATATAGAAAACAAATTTTGTTTTTTTTTAGCTGAAATGAAAAAATAATCCACAAAAAAAAATTTATCTACAACAGATTTTAAAGTATTTTTAAAATTTATTTTTTTTTTTAAAGATAACAAATCCCATTTATTTATTACTATAAAAAAACATTTTTCTAACAAAATAATACTATTAATTAAACAAAAATCTTGATTAGATATTTTACAAGTAGAATCTAAAATCATAATAACAATATCACTATTTTTAATACAACTAAAAGATTTTTTTACAGATAACTTTTCTATTTTAGAAGAAACATTTTTAAATCTTCTTACACCAGCAGTATCAAAAAAAATATATCTATTTTTTTTATAAAAGTAACATACTTCAGTACTATCAGTAGTAGTTCCAGGAGAATTATCTGTTATAACACGATTTTCATTAACTATTGAGTTTATAAATGTAGACTTACCAACGTTTGGTTTTCCTAAAACAGATATTTTTATACAGTTTACATAATCATTTTTTATTATATCTTTATTTTTTAATAAGTAAAAATTACATTTATATTTATTATAATTAACAAAAAAATTTTTGTTTTTTAAAAAAGGAACTATATAATTATGTAATAATTTTATTATTCCAGAATTATTAACACAAGAAGTAAAAAAAACATCTTTAAAACCCAAAGAATAAAAATCCAAATTATAATTAGAAAAATTAAAATTTTCAGATTTATTTACTATTAAAAAAACTTTTTTATTAAATTTTCTTAAAATTTTAGAAATTTTAATATCCAAAAAAGTAATACCATCATACGCGCTTATTACAAATAAAATTAATTTTGAATTATTTATATAATAAAAAATATTTTTTTCTATTTTATTTAATAAATTAGAATTATTGTTTTCTTTTATCCCAGCTGTATCAGATATAAAAAAACACTCATTACTAGAAATACGAATACACGCAATATTAGTATCTACAGTAAAATTTTTACAGTTTGTAGAAATAGAAACATCTTTATTTATAAACATGTTAAATAAAGAAGATTTTCCTACATTAGTTCTTCCAACCAATGTAACATAATTTTTTAACATAAAAATCCAAAAAAAAAAATAAAATAAAATATATTAAATCATAAAAAAAAAAAAAATTAAATTTATTTTTTATAAAAACATTAAATAAAAAAAAATTATATAAATTACGTAACTAATATATAATATATTAATTAAATATTGTCTTTTATTATTATATAAATTACGTAACTAATATATAATATATTAATTAAATATTGTCTTTTATTATTATATAAATTACGTAACTAATATATAATATATTAATTAAATATTGTCTTTTATTATTATATAAATTACGTAACTAATATATAATATATTAATTAAATATTGTCTTTTATTATTATATAAATTACGTAACTAATATATAATATATTAATTAAATATTGTCTTTTATTATTATATAAATTACGTAACTAATATATAATATATTAATTAAATATTGTCTTTTATTATTATATAAATTACGTAACTAATATATAATATATTAATTAAATATTGTCTTTTATTATTATATAAATTACGTAACTAATATATAATATATTAATTAAATATTGTCTTTTATTATTATATAAATTACGTAACTAATATATAATATATTAATTAAATATTGTCTTTTATTATTATATAAATTACGTAACTAATATTTTATTTAAAATAGCTTTAACTAAAACCTATTCTGTAGAAATTTTTTAAACTGTAATTAAATATTTATTTAGTTTCAAACATTTTTATTTTAATAATTTATAATGTATTTTATTATTTTTTTAATATTGTTATTTTTGTTTTCTAATTATTAATAAAGGAATTTTTTAAT
>AP026066.1 GCA_024349705.1 Buchnera aphidicola (Ceratovacuna japonica)
ATGATGATAAAAAAATTAAAAAAATATATAATAGCTTGTCTTCCAGGTGATGGTATAGGTCCTGAAGTAATGAAACAAGCTTATAAAATAATAGATATATTAAATAGTAAATATTTTTTAAATATATATTATAAAGAATTTCCTGTTGGTTATTATGCTTTTAAAAAATATAATACTGTAATGCCAGAAAAAACTATAGAAGGATGTAAAAAATCTGATGCTATTTTATTTGGATCTGTAGGTGATAAAAATTATAAAAATTTATATAATAATTCTTTAGAAAAAGATTCATTATTGTTTATAAGAAAAAAGTTTAATTTATTTTGTAATATTAGACATGCAAAATTATATTCATATATAAAAAATTCTTCTCCTTTAAAAAAAAATATAATTAAAAACGGTATTGATATAGTTTGCATAAGAGAATTAATAGGAGGAATATATTTTGGAAATTCTAAATTTAAATATAATAAAAATATGAAAATTCAATCTGCTTATGATACAGAAAAATATAGTAAGAATGAAATATATAGAATAGCAAAAATAGCATTCGAAATATCTAAAAAAAGAAAAAAAATACTTACATCAATAGATAAATCTAATGTATTAAAAAGTTCAGTTTTATGGAGAGAAGTAGTAAATGAAGTTTCTTTAGAATATCCTGATGTAAAATTAAATCATTTATATATAGATAATGCTGTTATGCAAATAATAAAAAATCCTAGTTCTTTTGATGTTTTATTATGTTCAAATATATTTGGTGACATAATTTCAGATGAATGTGCTGCAATAATAGGATCTATTGGTATGCTTCCTTCAGCAAGTATAAATGAAAATGGTTTTGGATTATATGAGCCAGCAGGAGGATCAGCTCCAGATATTAAAAATTTAAATGTTGCTAATCCTATAGCTCAAATATTATCTCTTTCTATGTTATTAAGATATTCTTTTAACAAAATAAAAATATCAAATAATATTAACAGTTCTGTAAAAAAAGCATTGAAATTAGGATATAGAACTAAAGATATAAGTAACGGAAAAGATTATATTTCTACTGATGAAATGGGAGATATAATATCTAAAATTTTTATTAATATTAAATAGAGAAAAAATGAAAAATAAAAAATATACTTTATATGAAAAATTGTATAATTCTCATTTGATATATGAGAAAAAAAATGAAACTCCTTTAATTTATGTAGATTTACATTTATTACATGAAGTAACATCTCCACAAGCATTTTTTTCTATGAAAAAAAAATCTAGAACTGTTAGAAATCCTAACAAAACTTTTGCAACAATGGATCATAATGTTCCTACTAAAAAAAGAAAAATTAACAAATTTGAAAAAATGTCATACATTCAGATAAAAGAACTTATAAAAAACTGCAAATTTCATAATATAAAGCTTTTTGATTTAGATCATCCTAAACAAGGAATAGTACATGTAATAGGACCAGAGAATGGATTAACATTGCCGGGTTATACAATTGTATGCGGCGATTCTCATACATCTACTCACGGAGCATTTGGAGCGCTTTCATTTGGTATTGGAACTTCTGAAGTAGAGCATGTTTTAACTACTCAAACTATTCCACAGATAAGATATAAAAATATGCAGATAAAAATTTCTGGAAGTTTACCAAAATATGTTTATGCAAAAGATATTATTTTATATATAATAAAAAAATTAAGTACATCTGCCGGAAATGGTCATGTTATAGAATTTTGTGGAGATACAGTATCTAATTTAAGTATGGAAAGTAGAATGACAATATGTAATATGTCTGTAGAATTAGGAGCAAAATCAGGTATAATATCTCCTGACAAAATTACTTATAAATATTTGAAAAATAGAAAATATTCTCCGAAAGGCACAAAATGGTTAAAAGCAAAAAATTATTGGGAAACTCTAAAATCAGATAAAAATTCTTTTTTTGACAAAAAGTTTTATTTTAATGTGAAAAATTTATCTCCTCAAATAACATGGGGAACTAATCCTAATCAAACAATTGATATAAATAAAAAAATACCATTATTAAATAAATATAAAAATTATTATGAAAAAAAATGTGTAGAGAATGCATTAAAATATATGGATTTAAATCCAGGAACATATTTAAAAAACACACCTATAGATAAAGTTTTTATAGGATCTTGTACAAATTCTAGAATTGAAGATCTAAGGTCTGCTGCAAAAATATTAGTAAATAAAAAAGTTCATAAAAATGTTAAAGCTATAGTAGTACCAGGATCTAAATATGTAAAATTACAAGCAGAGAAAGAAGGAATAGATAAAATTTTTATTGAATCAGGTTTTGAATGGAGACTTCCTGGATGTTCTATGTGTTTAGCAATGAATGATGATAAACTAAATTATGGAGAAAGATGTATATCTACAAGTAATAGAAATTTTGAAGGAAGACAAGGAATAGGAGGAAGAACTCATTTAGCAAGTCCAGTTATGGCATCAGCTGCTGCAATATATGGAAAAATAGTAGACGTTAGAGAAATTTAAATTAAAAATATAATTAGGATTAAACATTTACAAAATGAAAAAATTTACAACACATACTGGAAGTATAATTCCACTAAATATATCGAATGTAGATACAGATGTAATTATACCTAAACAATTTTTAAAAAAAATTACTAAATCTGGATTCGGAAAATATTTATTTTTCAATTGGAGATATATTAACAATGATATTAATAATATAAATAAAAAATTTATATTAAATAGAAAAATATATAAAAATTCTAGTATATTAATTACAAGAGAAAACTTTGGATGTGGATCTTCTAGAGAACATGCAGTTTGGGCTTTAAAAGATTTTGGATTTAAAGTAATTATATCTTCTAGTTTTTCTGACATATTTTATAATAATAGTTTTAATAACGGAATTTTGTTAATAGTACTACCAATATATATAATTAATAAAATATTTTCTATAATAAAAATAAAAAAAATAGTATTAGCGAAAATAAATTTAATTAAAAAATATATATTTGTAGAAAATGAAAAATATTTTTTTAAAATAAATTCTTTTTACCATTTTTGTATAGTAAATGGATTAGATAGAATAGACTATACTATGAAATATAAAGACAAGATAGAAGAATATGAAAGAAAAAATGTATTTTATTAAAATTTAATATTATAATATTAATATAATTATTTAAAAATATATTATTTTTTTTAAGGTAAATATATGAAAGAAAACATTATCATTTTTGATACTACATTAAGAGATGGAGAACAATCTTTACCTTATAGTTTAAATTCATCTAAAAAATTAAAAATCGCAATTTTATTAGAAAAAATGGGTGTTGATATAATAGAAGCAGGTTTTCCAATATCTTCTCCTGAAGATTTTAAATCGGTAGAAATAATTTCTAAAACTATAAAAAATAGTAAAATATGTAGTCTTGCTAGATGTATAAAAAAAGATATTGATGTTTCAGCTGAAGCTATGAGATTTTATAAAAATAGATCTTTTAGAATTCATTTATTTATTGGTACTTCTGATATTCATATAAAAAATAAATTAAAAAAAAATTTTAAAGATATATTAGAAATGTCTATTAAATCAGTTATAAGAGCTAAAAAATATACTGATGACATAGAATTTTCTTGTGAAGATGCTGGGAGAACAAAAATAGATAATTTATGTTTTATAATAGAGAACTTAATAAAAAATGGTGTTACTACCATAAATATACCAGATACTGTAGGATATACAATTCCTTTAGAATTTTCAGAAATAATAAAAAAAATATTTAATAAGGTTCCAAACATAGATAAAGCAAAGTTATCAGTTCATTGCCATAATGATTTAGGAATGGCTTCAGGAAACGCTATAACAGCAATACAACATGGCGCAAGACAAATAGAAGGTACAATAAGTGGAATTGGTGAAAGATCTGGTAATACAGCTTTGGAAGAAGTTATAATGACTATAAAAACAAGAAGTGATATATTAAATTTTAAAACTAATATAAATTTTAATAAAATTTATAAAACTAGTAAAAAAATAAGTAAAATATGTAATTTTAATATTTCTTCTTATAAACCTATTATAGGAAACAATGCTTTTTCTCATTCCTCTGGAATTCATCAAGATGGAGTTTTAAAAGATAGAAAAAATTATGAAATAATTTCTCCTGAATCTATAGGATCTAAAAAGAAAAATTTTAATTTGACTTCTAGATCAGGAAGATCTGCAATAAAATTTTATATGGAAAAAATGGGATATTCAGATAAAGAATATAATTTAAATAAATTATATAACAATTTTATAAAATTAACAGACAAACAAGGTAGAATTTTTAAATATGATTTAGAATCTTTAGCCTTCTTAAAGAAATTTTATAAAGAAAGTAAATATTTTAAGTTAATTGATTTAAAAATCTTTACTAAATATAATAAAAATAATAAAGTTTTAGTAAAATTAAAATGTGGAAACAAAGTAAAAGAAAAAACTTTTTTTAATAATTCTAATATTATATATTTAATTTTTAACGTATTAAAAAAAATTTCTAATATAAAAAACATAAAATTGAAAAACTTTAAGTCTGAATCTAAGATGTATAAAAAAAATATTTTTAGTCAAGTATATGTATGTGCTATTTATAAAAATATAAAATTTTATGGAAATGTTACTTCTTCAAATTTTATAAATTCTTATATATTATCTTTAATAAAAATATTAAATAGTATAAGAAAATATAATAAAATTCATTTAATAAAATAATATTTTTTATTAGATTTTTCTATATAATGTTAATCTTTTCTACAACATTTTAAATATATAATAAAAGAAAAATGTACACAAATATAAAATCTTTCTATTAATTTTAATATAATAAATATTTATAAAAATTTTTATATTTTTAAAAAAAATAATAAAATTAGTTTAATAATATTTATATATAAAATATATTTTTATATTTATTTTTAAATATTTTATTATAAAAAATATTTATTGTGTACATTATTTATTTACATATTATTTTATTTATTATATTTTTTTTTACTCATTTTATCTATATAAGCCATACCGAAAGCAGATATTATAAATGTAATATGTATTATTACATACCATATTATCTTTTTATCTAAAATTTTTTCTACATTCATAAATATCCTTAATAAATGTACTGAAGATATAGCTACTATAGAAGACGCTACTTTATTTTTTATTGAATTTACATCCATAGTTCCCATCCAACTTAATCTATTTTTATTCTTTTTTACTTTTTCCATTTTCATAATAAAATTTTCATATCCAGAAAACATTACCATTACCAATAATCCACCAACTAATGCTATGTCTATTAAAGACAATACTATTAAAATTAATCCAGATTCTGACATGCTAAAAATTTCAGGAATTACTAAAATAACTTGTTGAAAAAATTTTAAAGTTAATAATACAAATCCAAAAGATAAACCAATATATACAGGAAACATCAACCATCTCGACGCGTATATTATATTAGCAATTATTTTTTCCATTTTTATAAATTTACCTTAACATTTTTATATATTTTATGTAAAATTTATAATACATTTTTTAAAAATATTAAAAAAATTTTGTTTAATTAATAATAATATATTTATATAAATATTTTAATTAATATTTAAGATTTTTATATAGAATATATAATTGTTATAATATATTAAATTTTTTTATTTTTTTAATTTAAAAATAATATTTTGATATTAATATTTAATTATTATAAAATATTTTACAAATTTTTTATTTTTTAAATAAAAAAATTATTCAACTAATTATTACTTTTATTGAGAAAAATTATGTGTTATAGAAAAAAATATATTTTTAATAAAAATCCTAAATTTATACCACCTAAAAAAGACAAATCAAGACCTATTTTTATAAAATATGCTATGAAAATGGCTTCTTTAACAGATGTTGCTAGAAATGAATTAAACTATATAATACAACCAAAAAATCCAAATACTGGAGTTTTATTAAAAAGAAAAAGAAGATTAAATGAACATAGAGCATGCGCTATGAGAGCTATAGTAAAAGCAATGATATATCATTTCAACATTACATCAGACTTAGTTCAAGCTTCAGTAGAACAATTAGCTGATGAATGTAATTTATCTACTATTTCAAAAGCTGGTAATAAATCTATTACTAGAGTTTCTAGATTAATAACAGAATTTATGGAACCAATGGGTTTTGTATCATGTCAAAAAATTTGGGATAAAGTTATAGGTAACTATACTCCTAAAATGATAACTTTAACTCCTTTATTTTTTGAACTAATAGGTATATCTTCTAAAAAATTAAATAATGCAAAAAGACAACAATTAGGATGGATAAATAAGGGTCTTGTAAAAAGAGGATTAAAAAAAATAACTTTCTTAGAAGCTAAAAGAATAGGAAAAGATAAAAGAATACGAGGAATATTAAAACATAGACATATGAAACATATTTTTTATAGAAAACAGATTAAAGCTAAAAAATTTTTTTCTATGGATGAAAAAATAGCAAAACAAAAAATTTTAAGAGCATTAGTAGCGAGATATTCTGTGTTAGAATTAACTAATTTAGGTCCTAAAGGTTTAAAAAAGCAAATAAATATTGAATATTATTATTTAAGAAAATTAGCAATTTCTCCTATATCTAAATTTTATTAAATTTTTTATGTTTTTATTATAAGTATATTTTTTATTTTGTAACATTATTTTCTATTTAGTATATTTTTTTTTAAAAAATAGATGCATGTTTAACAAATTTTATATGCAAGCAAAGAGATAGATGCAAAATAACTTAGTTAAAATCTTTTAAAAAAGAAATTATACATAAAAAATAAATTTTATAAAAATATTAATTAAATTGTTAATAAAAAAATTGTAAATTTTTATAAAATCAATTATTTTTAGTAACATATAAAAAATAAATTTTTTATAAATTTTTATAATATGAAATTTATTAATAATTTTAAAATATTTTTAAAATATTAAA
>AP026067.1 GCA_024349705.1 Buchnera aphidicola (Ceratovacuna japonica)
ATGAAATTTAATTGCAATGTTGAAATAATAAAAGAAGATGTAAAATATATAAATAATCCTACTAAATTATTTAATTTTTTGTGTAAAAAAAAAAAGTTTACTTTATTATTAGAATCTTCTGAAATAAATACAAAAAATTCATTAGAAAGTATAATTATACTAAAAAGTGCTTTATATATTAAAGCATATAAAAATATTGTTTCAATAATTTCATTAAGTAAAAATGGATTTTATATAATAAAATTTTTAAAAAAAAATATACATAAAGATATAATAATTATAAATTTAAAAAATGGAATAAAATTATTATTTCCTAATAAAATAAATATATTTAATGAAAAAAAAATATTAAAATCTATATCTATTTTAGATTCTATAAGATATATATTTAAATCTATAAAAGATGTAAAAAATAATTCTAAATCTATTTTTTTAGCAGGTTTTTTTTCTTATGACTTAATAAATTATTTTGAAAAATTACCTATATTATCTAAAAATAATAAATGTCCAGATTTTTGTTTTTACTTGTCCGAAAATTTATTAATACTAGATCATGTAAAAAAAATATGTACAATACAAGGATCTATTTTTAGCAATGATTTAAGAGATTTTAAAAAAATAAATTGTTACATAAAAAAAATTAAAAATAAAATAGAAAAAATTAAAGAAAAAAAAATATCTACAAAATCTTTTAAAAAAATAAAAAATAATTTTGTAAAAGAAAGTATTAATGATAGTGAATTTAAAAATCTTATAAAAAAATTACATAAAAAAATAATTTTGGGAGAAATATTTCAAATTGTAATTTCTAGAAAGTTTTTTGTAAAATGTAATAATCCATTGCTTTCTTATGAAGTTCTTAAAAAGGAAAATCCTAGTCCATATATGTTTTTTATACAAGATATAGATTTTATTCTATTTGGATCATCCCCAGAAAGTGCTTTAAAATATAATCCAAAATCTAATATTGTAGAAATTTATCCAATAGCTGGAACTAGACCAAGAGGTTTTAAAAAAGATGGTAACATAGATTTAGATTTAGATAATAAAATAGAATTAGAAATGATTACAGACAAAAAAGAACTTTCTGAACATATAATGTTAGTAGATTTAGCTAGAAATGACTTATCTAAAATTTGTAAAACTGGAACTAGATATGTTAAAAGACTATTGCAAATAGATAAATATTCTCATGTAATGCACTTAGTTTCTAAGGTAACTGGAGAGTTAAAAGAAAATTTTGATATGATTCATGCATATCAAGCATGTATGAATATGGGAACATTAACTGGATCACCAAAAGTAAAAGCTATGAATTTAATATCTAAATATGAATCATCTATGAGAGGAAGCTATGGTGGAGCAGTTGGTTATATGACAGGATCAGGAATTTTTGATACTTGTATCATAATTAGATCTGCATATATAGAAAATAATTTAGCTACAGTACAAGTAGGAGTTGGTATAGTATCAGACTCTATACCAGATTGTGAAATAGAAGAAAGTAAAAATAAATCAAAAGCCATAATAAATTCTATAATTAAATCTATTTATTAAATACAATTTTAAAAATGTTGTTCATGGAAAACATTCTTATATAGTTCATGATAACAAATATATGTTTAATTCTATGCCTAATCCTTTAAAAGTCTCTAGATATCATTCATGGGCTTGTTACAATGCTCCTAAGAATTTTGTGGTAAGTTCATATTATAAAAAAGTAATAATGTCTCTAAGAAGTAAAAAATATAAAATATGTAGCTTTCAGTTTCATCCAGAATCTATTCTTACTCCTTTGGGAAATGAATTAATGAAAAATACCATAAAATGGCTTTCTAAATAGTTTTTTACACTTTTTATAATAATAAATATGTTTAATAGTTTTATAAAAATTTTTGAAGTTTGTAATATATGCATGTGACATTATTTTTTTTTATAAAATTATTTTATAATATTTTTTTTTATACATGCATTTAACAAAACAAAATTTTTTTATAAATTAAAAATTTAAATTTAAAGAAAAATTATAATGCCAAATATTTTTATATTAGATAACATAGATTCTTTTACAAATAATATATCAGAGCAATTAAAAGTTTTAGGAAATAAAGTATGCATCTATAGAAATGATGAAACAGAAGAAAATATATGCAATGCAATAAAAAAACTTAAAATCAATATAATTTTACTTTCTCCTGGACCTGGAGTTCCACGAAAGTCTGGTTGTATGATGAACATAATAAAAAAGTTTAAGAATACTTATCCTATATTAGGAATATGCTTAGGGCATCAAGCAATAATAGAATCTTTTGGAGGAAAAATAAAACTTCTGAAAAATGTTGTTCATGGAAAACATTCTTATATAGTTCATGATAACAAATATATGTTTAATTCTATGCCTAATCCTTTAAAAGTCTCTAGATATCATTCATGGGCTTGTTACAATGCTCCTAAGAATTTTGTGGTAAGTTCATATTATAAAAAAGTAATAATGTCTCTAAGAAGTAAAAAATATAAAATATGTAGCTTTCAGTTTCATCCAGAATCTATTCTTACTCCTTTGGGAAATGAATTAATGAAAAATACCATAAAATGGCTTTCTAAATAGTTTTTTACACTTTTTATAATAATAAATATGTTTAATAGTTTTATAAAAATTTTTGAAGTTTGTAATATATGCATGTGACATTATTTTTTTTTATAAAATTATTTTATAATATTTTTTTTTATACATGCATTTAACAAAACAAAATTTTTTTATAAATTAAAAATTTAAATTTAAAGAAAAATTATAATGCCAAATATTTTTATATTAGATAACATAGATTCTTTTACAAATAATATATCAGAGCAATTAAAAGTTTTAGGAAATAAAGTATGCATCTATAGAAATGATGAAACAGAAGAAAATATATGCAATGCAATAAAAAAACTTAAAATCAATATAATTTTACTTTCTCCTGGACCTGGAGTTCCACGAAAGTCTGGTTGTATGATGAACATAATAAAAAAGTTTAAGAATACTTATCCTATATTAGGAATATGCTTAGGGCATCAAGCAATAATAGAATCTTTTGGAGGAAAAATAAAACTTCTGAAAAATGTTGTTCATGGAAAACATTCTTATATAGTTCATGATAACAAATATATGTTTAATTCTATGCCTAATCCTTTAAAAGTCTCTAGATATCATTCATGGGCTTGTTACAATGCTCCTAAGAATTTTGTGGTAAGTTCATATTATAAAAAAGTAATAATGTCTCTAAGAAGTAAAAAATATAAAATATGTAGCTTTCAGTTTCATCCAGAATCTATTCTTACTCCTTTGGGAAATGAATTAATGAAAAATACCATAAAATGGCTTTCTAAATAGTTTTTTACACTTTTTATAATAATAAATATGTTTAATAGTTTTATAAAAATTTTTGAAGTTTGTAATATATGCATGTGACATTATTTTTTTTTATAAAATTATTTTATAATATTTTTTTTTATACATGCATTTAACAAAACAAAATTTTTTTATAAATTAAAAATTTAAATTTAAAGAAAAATTATAATGCCAAATATTTTTATATTAGATAACATAGATTCTTTTACAAATAATATATCAGAGCAATTAAAAGTTTTAGGAAATAAAGTATGCATCTATAGAAATGATGAAACAGAAGAAAATATATGCAATGCAATAAAAAAACTTAAAATCAATATAATTTTACTTTCTCCTGGACCTGGAGTTCCACGAAAGTCTGGTTGTATGATGAACATAATAAAAAAGTTTAAGAATACTTATCCTATATTAGGAATATGCTTAGGGCATCAAGCAATAATAGAATCTTTTGGAGGAAAAATAAAACTTCTGAAAAATGTTGTTCATGGAAAACATTCTTATATAGTTCATGATAACAAATATATGTTTAATTCTATGCCTAATCCTTTAAAAGTCTCTAGATATCATTCATGGGCTTGTTACAATGCTCCTAAGAATTTTGTGGTAAGTTCATATTATAAAAAAGTAATAATGTCTCTAAGAAGTAAAAAATATAAAATATGTAGCTTTCAGTTTCATCCAGAATCTATTCTTACTCCTTTGGGAAATGAATTAATGAAAAATACCATAAAATGGCTTTCTAAATAGTTTTTTACACTTTTTATAATAATAAATATGTTTAATAGTTTTATAAAAATTTTTGAAGTTTGTAATATATGCATGTGACATTATTTTTTTTTATAAAATTATTTTATAATATTTTTTTTTATACATGCATTTAACAAAACAAAATTTTTTTATAAATTAAAAATTTAAATTTAAAGAAAAATTATAATGCCAAATATTTTTATATTAGATAACATAGATTCTTTTACAAATAATATATCAGAGCAATTAAAAGTTTTAGGAAATAAAGTATGCATCTATAGAAATGATGAAACAGAAGAAAATATATGCAATGCAATAAAAAAACTTAAAATCAATATAATTTTACTTTCTCCTGGACCTGGAGTTCCACGAAAGTCTGGTTGTATGATGAACATAATAAAAAAGTTTAAGAATACTTATCCTATATTAGGAATATGCTTAGGGCATCAAGCAATAATAGAATCTTTTGGAGGAAAAATAAAACTTCTGAAAAATGTTGTTCATGGAAAACATTCTTATATAGTTCATGATAACAAATATATGTTTAATTCTATGCCTAATCCTTTAAAAGTCTCTAGATATCATTCATGGGCTTGTTACAATGCTCCTAAGAATTTTGTGGTAAGTTCATATTATAAAAAAGTAATAATGTCTCTAAGAAGTAAAAAATATAAAATATGTAGCTTTCAGTTTCATCCAGAATCTATTCTTACTCCTTTGGGAAATGAATTAATGAAAAATACCATAAAATGGCTTTCTAAATAGTTTTTTACACTTTTTATAATAATAAATATGTTTAATAGTTTTATAAAAATTTTTGAAGTTTGTAATATATGCATGTGACATTATTTTTTTTTATAAAATTATTTTATAATATTTTTTTTTATACATGCATTTAACAAAACAAAATTTTTTTATAAATTAAAAATTTAAATTTAAAGAAAAATTATAATGCCAAATATTTTTATATTAGATAACATAGATTCTTTTACAAATAATATATCAGAGCAATTAAAAGTTTTAGGAAATAAAGTATGCATCTATAGAAATGATGAAACAGAAGAAAATATATGCAATGCAATAAAAAAACTTAAAATCAATATAATTTTACTTTCTCCTGGACCTGGAGTTCCACGAAAGTCTGGTTGTATGATGAACATAATAAAAAAGTTTAAGAATACTTATCCTATATTAGGAATATGCTTAGGGCATCAAGCAATAATAGAATCTTTTGGAGGAAAAATAAAACTTCTGAAAAATGTTGTTCATGGAAAACATTCTTATATAGTTCATGATAACAAATATATGTTTAATTCTATGCCTAATCCTTTAAAAGTCTCTAGATATCATTCATGGGCTTGTTACAATGCTCCTAAGAATTTTGTGGTAAGTTCATATTATAAAAAAGTAATAATGTCTCTAAGAAGTAAAAAATATAAAATATGTAGCTTTCAGTTTCATCCAGAATCTATTCTTACTCCTTTGGGAAATGAATTAATGAAAAATACCATAAAATGGCTTTCTAAATAGTTTTTTACACTTTTTATAATAATAAATATGTTTAATAGTTTTATAAAAATTTTTGAAGTTTGTAATATATGCATGTGACATTATTTTTTTTTATAAAATTATTTTATAATATTTTTTTTATACATGCATTTAACAAAACAAAATTTTTTTATAAATTAAAAATTTAAATTTAAAGAAAAATTATAATGCCAAATATTTTTATATTAGATAACATAGATTCTTTTACAAATAATATATCAGAGCAATTAAAAGTTTTAGGAAATAAAGTATGCATCTATAGAAATGATGAAACAGAAGAAAATATATGCAATGCAATAAAAAAACTTAAAATCAATATAATTTTACTTTCTCCTGGACCTGGAGTTCCACGAAAGTCTGGTTGTATGATGAACATAATAAAAAAGTTTAAGAATACTTATCCTATATTAGGAATATGCTTAGGGCATCAAGCAATAATAGAATCTTTTGGAGGAAAAATAAAACTTCTGAAAAATGTTGTTCATGGAAAACATTCTTATATAGTTCATGATAACAAATATATGTTTAATTCTATGCCTAATCCTTTAAAAGTCTCTAGATATCATTCATGGGCTTGTTACAATGCTCCTAAGAATTTTGTGGTAAGTTCATATTATAAAAAAGTAATAATGTCTCTAAGAAGTAAAAAATATAAAATATGTAGCTTTCAGTTTCATCCAGAATCTATTCTTACTCCTTTGGGAAATGAATTAATGAAAAATACCATAAAATGGCTTTCTAAATAGTTTTTTACACTTTTTATAATAATAAATATGTTTAATAGTTTTATAAAAATTTTTGAAGTTTGTAATATATGCATGTGACATTATTTTTTTTTATAAAATTATTTTATAATATTTTTTTTTATACATGCATTTAACAAAACAAAATTTTTTTATAAATTAAAAATTTAAATTTAAAGAAAAATTATAATGCCAAATATTTTTATATTAGATAACATAGATTCTTTTACAAATAATATATCAGAGCAATTAAAAGTTTTAGGAAATAAAGTATGCATCTATAGAAATGATGAAACAGAAGAAAATATATGCAATGCAATAAAAAAACTTAAAATCAATATAATTTTACTTTCTCCTGGACCTGGAGTTCCACGAAAGTCTGGTTGTATGATGAACATAATAAAAAAGTTTAAGAATACTTATCCTATATTAGGAATATGCTTAGGGCATCAAGCAATAATAGAATCTTTTGGAGGAAAAATAAAACTTCTGAAAAATGTTGTTCATGGAAAACATTCTTATATAGTTCATGATAACAAATATATGTTTAATTCTATGCCTAATCCTTTAAAAGTCTCTAGATATCATTCATGGGCTTGTTACAATGCTCCTAAGAATTTTGTGGTAAGTTCATATTATAAAAAAGTAATAATGTCTCTAAGAAGTAAAAAATATAAAATATGTAGCTTTCAGTTTCATCCAGAATCTATTCTTACTCCTTTGGGAAATGAATTAATGAAAAATACCATAAAATGGCTTTCTAAATAGTTTTTTACACTTTTTATAATAATAAATATGTTTAATAGTTTTATAAAAATTTTTGAAGTTTGTAATATATGCATGTGACATTATTTTTTTTTATAAAATTATTTTATAATATTTTTTTTTATACATGCATTTAACAAAACAAAATTTTTTTATAAATTAAAAATTTAAATTTAAAGAAAAATTATAATGCCAAATATTTTTATATTAGATAACATAGATTCTTTTACAAATAATATATCAGAGCAATTAAAAGTTTTAGGAAATAAAGTATGCATCTATAGAAATGATGAAACAGAAGAAAATATATGCAATGCAATAAAAAAACTTAAAATCAATATAATTTTACTTTCTCCTGGACCTGGAGTTCCACGAAAGTCTGGTTGTATGATGAACATAATAAAAAAGTTTAAGAATACTTATCCTATATTAGGAATATGCTTAGGGCATCAAGCAATAATAGAATCTTTTGGAGGAAAAATAAAACTTCTGAAAAATGTTGTTCATGGAAAACATTCTTATATAGTTCATGATAACAAATATATGTTTAATTCTATGCCTAATCCTTTAAAAGTCTCTAGATATCATTCATGGGCTTGTTACAATGCTCCTAAGAATTTTGTGGTAAGTTCATATTATAAAAAAGTAATAATGTCTCTAAGAAGTAAAAAATATAAAATATGTAGCTTTCAGTTTCATCCAGAATCTATTCTTACTCCTTTGGGAAATGAATTAATGAAAAATACCATAAAATGGCTTTCTAAATAGTTTTTTACACTTTTTATAATAATAAATATGTTTAATAGTTTTATAAAAATTTTTGAAGTTTGTAATATATGCATGTGACATTATTTTTTTTTATAAAATTATTTTATAATATTTTTTTTTATACATGCATTTAACAAAACAAAATTTTTTTATAAATTAAAAATTTAAATTTAAAGAAAAATTATAATGCCAAATATTTTTATATTAGATAACATAGATTCTTTTACAAATAATATATCAGAGCAATTAAAAGTTTTAGGAAATAAAGTATGCATCTATAGAAATGATGAAACAGAAGAAAATATATGCAATGCAATAAAAAAACTTAAAATCAATATAATTTTACTTTCTCCTGGACCTGGAGTTCCACGAAAGTCTGGTTGTATGATGAACATAATAAAAAAGTTTAAGAATACTTATCCTATATTAGGAATATGCTTAGGGCATCAAGCAATAATAGAATCTTTTGGAGGAAAAATAAAACTTCTGAAAAATGTTGTTCATGGAAAACATTCTTATATAGTTCATGATAACAAATATATGTTTAATTCTATGCCTAATCCTTTAAAAGTCTCTAGATATCATTCATGGGCTTGTTACAATGCTCCTAAGAATTTTGTGGTAAGTTCATATTATAAAAAAGTAATAATGTCTCTAAGAAGTAAAAAATATAAAATATGTAGCTTTCAGTTTCATCCAGAATCTATTCTTACTCCTTTGGGAAATGAATTAATGAAAAATACCATAAAATGGCTTTCTAAATAGTTTTTTACACTTTTTATAATAATAAATATGTTTAATAGTTTTATAAAAATTTTTGAAGTTTGTAATATATGCATGTGACATTATTTTTTTTTATAAAATTATTTTATAATATTTTTTTTTATACATGCATTTAACAAAACAAAATTTTTTTATAAATTAAAAATTTAAATTTAAAGAAAAATTATAATGCCAAATATTTTTATATTAGATAACATAGATTCTTTTACAAATAATATATCAGAGCAATTAAAAGTTTTAGGAAATAAAGTATGCATCTATAGAAATGATGAAACAGAAGAAAATATATGCAATGCAATAAAAAAACTTAAAATCAATATAATTTTACTTTCTCCTGGACCTGGAGTTCCACGAAAGTCTGGTTGTATGATGAACATAATAAAAAAGTTTAAGAATACTTATCCTATATTAGGAATATGCTTAGGGCATCAAGCAATAATAGAATCTTTTGGAGGAAAAATAAAACTTCTGAAAAATGTTGTTCATGGAAAACATTCTTATATAGTTCATGATAACAAATATATGTTTAATTCTATGCCTAATCCTTTAAAAGTCTCTAGATATCATTCATGGGCTTGTTACAATGCTCCTAAGAATTTTGTGGTAAGTTCATATTATAAAAAAGTAATAATGTCTCTAAGAAGTAAAAAATATAAAATATGTAGCTTTCAGTTTCATCCAGAATCTATTCTTACTCCTTTGGGAAATGAATTAATGAAAAATACCATAAAATGGCTTTCTAAATAGTTTTTTACACTTTTTATAATAATAAATATGTTTAATAGTTTTATAAAAATTTTTGAAGTTTGTAATATATGCATGTGACATTATTTTTTTTTATAAAATTATTTTATAATAATTATTAAAAAAAAAAAATAAAAAATAAAAAAGTAACCAAAAAACAAAATATATAAAAATATAAAACAATTATATATAATTATAATATTTGTTTATATATAATTATAATATTTGTTTATATATAATTATAATATTTGTTTATATATAATTATAATATTTGTTTATATATAATTATAATATTTGTTTATATATAATTATAATATTTGTTTATATATAATTATAATATTTGTTTATATATAATTATAATATTTGTTTATATATAATTATAATATTTGTTTATATATAATTATAATATTTGTTTATATATAATTATAATATTTGTTTATATATAATTATAATATTTGTTTATATATAATTATAATATTTGTTTATATATAATTATAATATTTGTTTATATATAATTATAATATTTGTTTATATATAATTATAATATTTGTTTATATATAATTATAATATTTGTTTATATATAATTATAATATTTGTTTATATATAATTATAATATTTGTTTATATATAATTATAATATTTGTTTATATATAATTATAATATTTGTTTATATATAATTATAATATTTGTTTATATATAATTATAATATTTTTTATATATAATTATAATATTTGTTTATATATAATTATAATATTTGTTTATATATAATTATAATATTTGTTTATATATAATTATAATATTTGTTTATATATAATTATAATTTTGTTTATATATAATTATAATATTTGTTTATATATAATTATAATATTTGTTTATATATAATTATAATATTTGTTTATATATAATTATAATATTTGTTTATATATAATTATAATATTTGTTTATATATAATTATAATATTTGTTTATATATAATTATAATATTTTTTATATATAATTATAATAAAAAAATAATGTTGTAAATATTTTTATTTTGTTTTATAATTAATAAAATTTTTATTTTAAATAATTCT